>JAFIHR010000428.1 GCA_017849325.1 Xanthobacter autotrophicus
CCCGCCCAGCTTGCCCTCGATGGTCGCCTTCGCCTTGGCGAGGTTCTCCACGTCGCGCACGTTGAGACCCTTCTCCACCACCTCGCGCGCCATGCGCTCAGGGTCCCCATGGGCCAGCAGGGCGCGGGCATGGCCGGCCGAGAGGCGGCCGTCGGCTAGGTAGGTCTTCACGCTTTCCGGCAGCTTGAGCAGGCGCAGCGTGTTGGCGATGTGGCTGCGGCTTTTCCCGATGACCTTGGACAAGTCATTCTGGGTATAGGAGAATTCCTCCATCAGCGCGGTGTATCCCTGCGCCTCCTCCACCGGATTGAGGTCCGCGCGCTGCACGTTCTCGATGATCGCGACCTCCAGCGCCTCGCGGTCGGAGAGATCGAGCACCACCACCGGAACGTCGTGCTGATGGGCGCGTTGGGCCGCCCGCCAGCGCCGCTCGCCGGCCACGATCTCGTAGGAATTGGGCTTCTTCAGCGGGCGCACCACCAGCGGCTGGATGATGCCTTTCTCGCGGATGGAGGCGGTCAGGTCCTCCAGATCGTCTTCCAGGAAGGCGCGGCGCGGGTTGCGCGGATTGGGCCGCACGTGCTCGATGGGAATCCGGCGCGGGCTGTTCGCCCCGCCCTTCGCCGCCTGCCCGCGCGGCGCGGCATCGGGCTCGCCCATCTCCCCGATGAGAGCCGCAAGGCCGCGGCCGAGCCGGGAGCGCGTTTCATCCGCCATGGTTCTGGTCCTATCCCCTCGCCCGCGCTGCCGGAGCGCCGGCGCGCGCCATCATCATTCCCTGGCCGGCTCAGGCCGCCGCCTCGGCCTTCGCCAGCCGCTCCCGCTGGATCACCTCGGAGGCGAGCTTGAGATAGGCCTGCGAGCCCGCGCATTTGAGATCATAGAGCAGCACCGGCTTGCCGTAGGACGGCGCCTCCGACACCCGCACGTTGCGCGGAATGACGGTCTCATAGACCTTGTCGCCCATGAACTGCCGCACGTCCTGCACCACCTGATCGGACAGGTTGTTGCGCGCGTCGTACATGGTGAGCACGATGCCGTGGATGACGAGGTCCGGATTGAGCCCGGAGCGCACCTGCTCCACCGTCTTCATGAGCTGCGACAGGCCCTCGAGCGCGAAGAACTCGCACTGCAGCGGCACCAGGATGGCATCGGCCGCCGCCATGGCATTCACCGTGAGCAGCGATAGCGACGGCGGGCAATCCACCAGCACATAGGTGAAGCGCGGCGCCGCCGCATCTTCCGCCAAGGCCTTGAGGGAATTACGCAAACGGAAGGCGCGGTCGCGCGCGCTGGCGATCTCCAGCTCCAGGCCGGACAGGTCCAGCGTCGAGGGCGCGATGTAGAGCGAGGGCACGCCGGTGGGCAGGACCGTCTCCGCGAGGCTCGCCTCGTCCATCAGCACGTCATAGGTGGACAGGTTGCGCTGGCGCCGGTCGATGCCGAGCCCGGTGGAGGCATTGCCCTGCGGGTCGAGGTCCACCACCAGCACCGTCTCACCGATGGCGGCGAGCGCCGTGCCGAGATTGATGGCGGTCGTCGTCTTGCCCACGCCGCCCTTCTGATTGGCGAGGGCGAGGACGCGGGGCTGGCGCGTGCCTTCGGCCGCCGGCCTATCCGATGCAGTCATTGCAAACCTCCGCACATGATCAGGACCGCTTGGCGGGCGGCGCCGCAGAAGGAGACCCGGCGGGCGGCGGCCGTTCCGGCGCCGGATCCGCCACGTCCTGCCGGCGCGTCGCGCTGCGCACGATCAGCACCCGCCCATCGGGATCGCTGAGGCTCCCCACCTCGTTAACCGTGAGTGTCCAGCCTTTGCGGGCGTCGGTCAATTCACGCTCGGCGTCGCGGCCTTTCAGAAACACCCCCAGCGCGCCCGCGGCCAGGAAGGGCGCGGCGTAGTCCAGGAGCTTCGGCAGCGGCGCGAGAGCGCGGGCGCTCACCACCTCGGTGCCCGGCGCGAGCGTCTCGGCCACCGCCTCGATCCGCGCCGCATGGACCGTGACGGGCAGGCGCACCAGCCGCGCCGCCTCCCGCAGAAACGCCGCCTTGCGACTGTCGCTCTCGACGAGATGGACCTGCGCGCCCTCGCGATCGGCGAGCACCGCCGCCACCACGAGGCCCGGAAATCCGCCACCGGAGCCGAGATCCACCCAGCGGCGGATATTTTTCGGAACATGGTTGATCAATTGCAAAGAGTCCGCGATGTGCCGCGTCCAGAGGTCCGGCACGCTGGCGGGCGCCACCAGATTGATGGTCTTCTGCCATTTGACGAGCAGATCGGCGATGACTTCGAGCCGGGCAAATGTTTCACGTGAAACATGGGCCGCGGCCCAGTCCCTGCCTGCTGCGTCAGCCTTCATGTTCCTGCCCCGTGCCGGCCCTCGCCCGGAAAGCGGTGCGCGCGAGCGGCGCATCCCGCCGGTCTTTGCACGCCTGTCCCCGTCATCCACACCCCCGAGTCGACGTGCCGTCGGCCGGCGCGGTATTGGGCGGCGCTCATCGCGTGCCGCTCTCCCGGCCCGCGCGCCTCGCGTGAGTCGCAAGGAGCGCGAGCGCCGCCGGAGTCATCCCCTCCATGCGCCCCGCCTGGCCCACCGAGCGGGGCCGGACGCGCGCCAGCCGCTGCTTTAGCTCGTTGGAAAGGCCCGGCAGATCCGCATAAGGGAGGTCTTCCGGCAAGGCGAGATCCTCATCCCGCCGCAGCACCGCGATGTCCGCCGCCTGCCGCTCCAGATAGACCGCATACTTGGCATCGATCTCGAGCTGCGCGGCCACCCCCGCGGGCAAATGTCCCAGCTCCGGCCAGATGGCGGCGAGCCGCGCCACGTCCAGATCGGGATAGGCCAGCAGCTCGAAGGCGGTGCGCCGCTGGCCGTCGCGGTTCACCGCAAGGCCGTGGCGCGCGGCTTCCGTCGGCGTGACGCTGAGCCGCCGGGCGAGGCTGCGCGCCCCATCGAGCGCCGCCATCCGCCGGCCGAAGTGCGCCGAGCGCACACTGCCCACGATGCCCAGCGCCTGCCCCCGCGCGGTGAGGCGCTGGTCCGCATTGTCGGCGCGCAGCGTCAGGCGATATTCGGCGCGGGAGGTGAACATGCGATAGGGCTCGCTCACCCCGCGGGTGACCAGATCATCCACCATCAC
>JAFIHR010000429.1 GCA_017849325.1 Xanthobacter autotrophicus
CGGACCTCGATGGTGGTGTCCGGCAGCGCCGTGCCCACCGAGCCGTCCTTCACGAGGCCGAGCGGCGGATTGGCGGTGACCACCGGCGCCGTCTCGCTGAGGCCGTAGCCCTCCACCAGCTTGCAGCCGGACAGCTCCTGGAAGCGCTCGCGCACCTCCTTGGGCAGGGGCGCGCCGCCCGAGACGCACAGCAGGATGGAGGAGAGGTCGCGCTTCGTCGTCGCCATGGCGCCGTTGATGGCGGCGTAAAGGGTCGGCACGCCCGGGAACAAGGTGGGCCGCTCCGTCTCGATGGTGCGCAGCAGGTCGGAAAGCTCGAAGCGCGGCACCAGGATGATCTCCGCCCCAAGGCAGATGGGGACCATCATCACCAGCTGCATGGCGAAGACATGGAACAGCGGCAGCACGCCGAGCACGCTGCGCACCCCGATGCGCTCGCAATCGGCGTGGATCAGCACCTGATGGGCGTTGGCCGAGATGTTGGCATGGGTGAGCATGGCCCCCTTGGGGACGCCCGTGGTGCCGCCGGTATATTGCAGCACCGCCACGTCCACCGCGGGATCGATCAGCACCGGGTGCGGGCACGGCCGCCCGAGCAGCGCCGCATAGGGCATGTGCAGGCCGTCGGCGGCGTCGAAGCGCGCGAGGTCCTTGCCCTTCATGAGCGGCAGCAGCATGCCCTTGAGCCAGGGCAGCACCTGGCCCATCGGGCACATGATGATGGTCTTCAGCCCCGCCTCGTGGGCGACCGCGCGGATCTTGGAATGGATGATCTTGAGGTCCGGCACCACCATGATGCCGGTGCCGGAATCCATGATCTGGTGGCGCAGCTCGCGCTCGGTATAGAGCGGCGAGAAGTTCACCACGGTCCCGCCCGCCTTCAGCACTGCGAAGAAGAAGATCACCGAATAGGGCGTGTTGGGCAGGCAGAGGCCGACCTTCGTGCCCTTCTCCACCCCGTGGGCCTGGAGACCCGCCGCCACCTCGTCCACCAGCGCGCCGAGCTCGGCGTAGGTCCATTTGCGGCCGAGGAAGTTCAGCGCCGGCCGGGCCGGGTATTCGCCGACCGTTGCGTCCAGAATGTCGGGCACGGGTCCCTTGACGATGGCCCCCTCCCTGGTGCGATGGAGCATGGGATCCTCCGCTTGTTCTTGATACCGCGCGGGGCGCGCACCCCGTCCGGCGGCGCGGTCTGAAGCCGCGTCTTGACGGGCAGGATAGCGCGTTTTGCCGGCCGCGCCGATGGCCGCCGGACACGGCCCGGCCCGCCGCCCTGATGCGGGCGGCGGGAGAGCCTCAGGCGTCATTTGGTGACGAGCGCGCCCACCACCGGCGTGTCGAACTTGTAGCGCAGGCCCACCGAGACGATGTCCACATAGCCGTCGTTCACCTCGCCGATGAGCGAGCCGCGCAGCGCGTTGCCGGTATCGGAGGCCAGCAGCTCCATGGGCGAGGTCTCGCCCCAGATGTGGGTGTAGGCGAAATCCAGCGCGAGCTGCGGCGTGAAATCGTAGGTGAAGCCGCCCGAGAGCCACAGCCGGTTGGTATCCGGCAGGCGCGGCGAGCGGGTCTCGTCCGGAACGGGGGTCAGCTCGTAGCCGATGCCGGCGCGCAGGGCGAGATTGGGAGCCCAGCGATATTCGGCGCCGCCGGAGAAATACCAGCCGTCCGTCCAGCGCATGTCGATGATGCTCGCCACGCTGCCGTTGCTGGTGATGGTGAGGTTCTGCACCGTCGACCAGTTGGTCCATTCCACCGTGCCCATCACCGTCCAGTCCGGCGCGATCTGCGAGCGCAGCGAGGCGGTGACCTGATCCGGCAGGGTCAGCGCCGCCGAGGCCGGCATGTTCGCCTTGGGCAGGCCGGCATAGGTGATGTTGATGTTGCCGCCGAGGGTATGGTCGATGAAGGAGCGATAGCCCACGCCAAGGGTGGTGCCCGGCATCAGGGTGAACAGAGCGCCGAGATTGAAGCCGACGCCGAAGTCGTCGCCGTCGAGGGCGGCGTCGCCGGGGATGACGGCGCCGTAGGGCGGCACCGGCAGAGGGACGACCCCCAGCACCTGTGCATTGGTGAGCCGCGCGTCGATGTAGTTGAGGTTGACGCCGGCGCCGAGCGTCACCCAGTCGGCCAGCTTGAAGGCCACCATGCCTTCGAGATTGGTGTCGAAGATGCGGCTGTAGCAGCCGTAATAGCGCCCCGACCAGTTGCAGGTCGCGTCGGTGATGAGGCCGAACGGCGCGGTGACGGCGATGCCGATCGCCACCTTGTCCCAGGCGTAATTGATATAGCTGGCGGGGGCGACGCCGTTGTCCACCATGTCGCCGACACCGAGATTGCCGAGATCGTTGCCGAACACCGGGCCTGTGACGTCCCACACGTCGATGGAGGCGTGGGGGGCGATATAGGTGGCGTTGGCCTCCACGGAGAGGCCGGGGGTGAAGCTCAGGGCCGCAGGATTCCAGGCCATGGAGGCGAGGCCGTCGCCGCCGGCCGCGTTTCCGGCGAAGGCGGTGCCCATGTAGTAGGCGCTCTGCTCGCGGATGCCGAAGCCGCCGGCCTGCGCCGCCCCGCCGCCGGCCAGAGCCAGCATCAGGACCGCAAGCGAAACGGCGCCGGGCGCCGGCGGACGCGAAACCAGCGGACGTGAAAACAGGCGACGGCGCGCTGCCCGGCCGGCAGATTCGCGACCCGTCCGACCATGGCTCAACGGACCATGATGCATGGGACCTCCCCTTGGCGTTTCCTCCGGGCACCGTGCGTTGCATTGCACAA
>JAFIHR010000090.1 GCA_017849325.1 Xanthobacter autotrophicus
GCCGCGCTCTATCCCGGCGCGCCGGGCCGCTTCGCCCGCACGCCGTGGGTCCGCACCGATCACACGGGCGCGCCGGGCGGCGGCGGCACCATGGCGCTGATGCGCGGGCGGCTGTTCGAGAAGGTGGGCGTTCATACCTCCACCGTGTTCGGTGAGTTCGCCCCCGAGTTCCGCGCCCAGATCCCCGGCGCGGCGGAGGATCCGCGCTTCTGGGCCTCCGGCATCTCGCTCATCGCCCACATGGCCAATCCCCACGTGCCGGCGGTGCACATGAACACCCGCTTCGTGGTGACCACCAAGGCGTGGTTCGGCGGCGGCGCGGACCTCACCCCAGTGCTGATGCGCCGGCGCACCCAGGACGATCCGGATACGCTCGCCTTCCACGGCGCCATGCAGTCCGCCTGCGCGGCGCACAAGGTGGCCGACTATGCCCGCTACAAGACGTGGTGCGACGAATACTTCTTCCTGAAGCACCGCGGCGAGATGCGCGGCATCGGCGGCATCTTCTACGATTATCTCGACAGCGCGACGGCCGGCACGGGCAGCTGGGAGGAGGATTTCGCCTTCACCCGCGACGTCGGCCTCGCCTTCCTCGACATCTATCCGAAGCTGGTGCGCGCCAACATGGCGACCCCCTGGAGCGCGGCGGAGCGCGAGGAGCAGCTGGTGCGGCGCGGACGCTACGTGGAGTTCAACCTGCTCTACGACCGCGGCACCATCTTCGGCCTGAAGACCGGGGGGAACGTGGATTCCATCCTCTCGTCCATGCCGCCCGTGGTGAAATGGCCCTAGGCGGCCTCGAACCGCCTGTACGACTTCGGGTAATGGCGTATTTTGTTGGTCATGGAGTGGAGTTGTGGCCGGGGGGCGACAATGACCAACGAGATAAAACAGCCGACCGCCGCGGCGGACGGCGCGGCTCAACCGGCGGGCGATGGCTGGCGGGGCAGGCTGGCGTCGCTCGACGGAACCTTCGGCTTCCTGAAGAATCTGAGCCTGTTCAGCCTGATCGCGGTCATCGCCGCGGCGTTCTTCCAGTTCAACCAGTGGTCCATCGAGAAGAGCCTGGAGCGGGCGAAGACCGACCACGAGCTTGCCCTGAAGGCGTTCGAGACCTCCATGGACCAGCTGTCCAGGGCCCAGAATCTCCAGGAGATCCTGTTCTTCACCTACCAGGGCGCGGCCGGCGCGCCGCAGGAGCGGTCGGCCTATTTCATGGCGCGCGGCAAGGAGGCGTTTGACGATTATTCGAAGGCGCGGCGGGATCTGCGCATCGAGATCGACGAATTGGTCAACAAGTCCCAGCTCTATATCGATTGGGCGAGCGACCTCAACGCCGACAAGAGCCTGAAGTCGCAGCGCTACGCCTTCGATCCCATCAGCAGCAACCGGCTCGACGCCAACAACTTCAATTGCGCCGCCCCCGCCTCGGTGCCCGATTATTCCAGCTTCCAGACCCTGACGACCGAGTCCTTCGGCGACCTTCAGGTGGACTGGCGCAGCGCCAAGCACCAGCTGGTGATTTTCTACCACTGCTTCAACAAGCTGCACGGCATGCTGTTCGCCGCGCGGCTGTGGGCCTCGGGCCAGCTTCCGGCCAACCCGTCGAGCCTGCCGAGCGAGACCGAAGCCGGCAAGCTCGGCGACAAGGTCCAGCCGATCCTCGACAATCAGGTGCAGCGGCTCAACGGCCTGTCCATGCTGATGATGACCCGCGTCGAGCAGATCCGGCGCCTCAACGAGCTCCCGAGCTTCTTCGACTTCTACTTCCGCAGCCGCGACCGCATCCTGCCCGAGGAGGCCGAGGCCGGCGCGAAGCCGTGATCGGATCGTCACGAAAGCGGATTAAGGCTGCTCCCCGCTGCTGGAATGCGCCGTCCTGTTCGGTGCACGGCGGGGAGTGACGGCCATGGCGTTTGCGCCCGGAGACATCGTTCAGCTCAAGTCGGGCAGCCCGGCCCTGACCGTGGTGGCGGTCGAAGGCGAGACCGTCACGGTCTACTGGTATGCCGACGAGGTGGGCGAGTTCCGCAGCCACATGGTGCCCGCCGTCGCCCTCGAAGCCCTCGACCTCTCGGATTTCGAGAGCGACGAGGAGGACGAAGACGAAGACGACGACACGGACGAAGACGAGGACTGACCCCCTCTCCCACAGGTCATCCCTCGGCCCCCTGCCCCGCCGCCGCAGTGTCGGCGATGGCGGCGAGATCGGCCGCATCCAGCGGGAAATCCCGGCCGATCCAGTCGGCCTCGGCCCGCGCCAGCGCCGCGCCGAGGGCCGGGCCCGGCCTCAGGCCACGAGCCAGAAGATCCTTCGCCGTCAGGGGAAACACCGGCGGCTCGAAGCTTTGCACCAGCCGGCCGAGAGCGGCGAGGTCGTCCCGCCCGCGGGCAGCGGCGATCAGCGCGCGATCGAGCGCCGCCTCCGTCCCCGCGCGATAGATGTAGGCCCGCCCGGCCACGCCCTCGAAGTTCCGCGGCAGCGGCCCCGCCAGCGCCAGAAGGCGCCGGCCCTCCTTGTTGGAGAGCCGCAGCCGCTCGCCCAGCCGCTCCGCATCCTCCCGCACCCGCACCCCCAGGGCGCCGAGCCGGCGCAGCGCCGCCGCCGGCACGCCCCATTGGCTCTCCAGCGACACCAGACGGCGGAAGGCGGCGAGATCGCCGATGCCGCCCAGGATGGGCTGCAGCAGGCCGGCATCGCTCATGGTCACGAGGGTGGGCGCCGCCCCCCCGGCCATGAGCAGCTTCAGCGTCTCGGCGCGCACCCGCTCGCGCGACAGCCGGGCAAGGCCGGCGCGCAGCCGCACGCAGGCGGTGAGCGCGGCCTGGTCCACCGCGCCAAGGCCGTAGGCCGCATGGAAGCGGAACAGCCGGAGGATGCGCAGGTGATCCTCGCGGATCCGCGCTTCCGCATCGCCGATGAAGCGCACCCGCTGGCAGGCGAGATCGTTCAGCCCGCCCACCAGATCGATCACCTCGCCCCGGGCGGTGGCATAGAGCGCGTTCATGGTGAAGTCGCGCCGCTCGGCATCGTGCTGCCAGCTCCGGCCGAAGCGCACCACGGCCCGGCGCCCGTCGGTCTCGGTGTCCTCGCGCAGGGTGGTGACCTCGTAGGCATGGTGCTCCACCACCACCGTCACCGTGCCGTGCTCGATGCCGGTGGGCACCGCCTTCATGCCCGCCTTGCGCACCCGCCGCGTCACTTCCTGGGGCAAGGCGGTGGTGGCGATGTCCACGTCGGTGACGGGCAGGTCGAGCAGGGTGTTGCGCACCGCGCCGCCCACCACCCGCGCCTCTTCGCCCGCCCCGTTCAGCAGGCCGAGCAGATCGACGAGGCCGCTGCGGCCCCAGAATTCGGCGCCGGCGAGCGACGGCGCGCTCATTCGAAATGGCCCGGCACGAAGGTGCCGTCCTCCGCCGTATGGGCGGGCACATAGCGCGCCCCCACCGGCGCCACGCTGCGCATCTCGAACACCACGAGGCCCAGCACGACGAGGCCGACGGCCGCCGCCGAAAGCAGCGCCAGCGTCCGCGCCGACCAGCTCTCCGGCACCAGCGTGCCGCGGATGGCGAACAGCAGGGCCGCATAGACGACGAATGGCGTGAGGAAAAGCGCGAGCTCGATCAGGACCTGACGCAGCATCAGCCGTAGACCCGCTCATAGAGATTGCGCAACATGCCCGCCGTCGCCCCCCAGATGAAGTGATCCTTATAGGGCATGGCATAGAAATGCCGGAGCGTGCCCTGCCATTCGCGACTTTCCCGCTGGTGATTCGCCGGCGTCATCAGGAAGTCGAGGGGGACCTCGAAGGCGTCGTCCACCTCGGACGGATTGAGGGTGAGGTGATAATGGGGCTCAACCAGCCCCACCACCGGCACAATCCAGAATCCGGTGCCCGAGAGGTAGCCGTCGAGATAGCCCAAAGGCCGCACGAGGCGCGAATCGAGCCC
>JAFIHR010000091.1 GCA_017849325.1 Xanthobacter autotrophicus
AGCCGGGTCAACCGGGCGCGGGCGAAGCTGCTCACCCTGATGGGCGCCGAAGCCACCGAGGAGGTGGTGGCATCCGACGTGGTCGCCCTCTCCACCGCCGGCATGCGCAACGGCTGAGCCGTTCGCGCCCCCGCGCAGGACGCGCCGGCGCCCTCAGCCCGGTTCCCAGCCCTGCGGCGCCAGCTCGAAGCCGGCGAAATCGAAGGCCGGCGCCACGGTGCAGCCCACCAGTGTCCAGGCACCGAGGCTCTCGGCCGCCTGCCAGGCATGGGGCGGAACCACGCCCTGCGGCTCCTCGCCCGCCCCGAGGCGGTTGCCGAGGGTGAGGGTGCGCCTGCGCCCGCCCGCATCGACGATGGCGAGGGCGAGCGGCGCGCCGGCATACCAATGCCAGACCTCGGCCGCATCCACCCGGTGCCAGTGGGACCGCTCGCCGGCGCGCAGCAGGAAATAGATGGCGGTGGAGGCGCCGCGCCCGCCGCCCGCGCCCGCGTCGCGGAAGGTCTCGCGGAAATGCCCGCCCTCCGGATGGGGCTGGAGGCCGAGGCGCGCGATGATCTCCGCCGCCGCGTCCTCCCCTGCCCGGTCGTCCGCTGCCCGGTCGTCCGCCATGGCTCAGCCCTTGAAGTCGTTCTTGCGGGCGCGCAGCTCGGCGAACACCTCGGCCGACGGCGCCCCCGACAGGCCGAGATGGGCGGCGATGCCCGGATCGTCGGCCCGGAGGAAGGGGTTGGCGGCCACCTCGTCGGCCATGAGCGAGGGAATGGTGGGCCGGCCCTCCGCGCGCCTGGCGGTGGCGGCGGCCATCTGCGCCTTCAGCGCCGCATTGTCCGGATCGACGCTCAGGGCGAAGCGGGCATTGGCGAGGGTATATTCATGGCCGCTGTAGACCGAGAGGTCGCCGGGCAAGGCGCGCAGGCGCTGCAGCGAGCCCCACAGCACCGCCGGATCGCATTCGAACGGGCGGCCGCAGCCGAGGGTGAACAGGGTGTCGCCCGAGAACAGCAGGTGCTCGTCCTCGAACAGATAGACCACATGGCCCTTGGTATGCCCCGCCGTCTCCAGCACCCGGCCGACCAGCGTGCCCACCGCGACCGGATCGCCGTCCACCACCGGCACGTCGAGATAGGGCACCTCGTCGGCCTCGGCCTTGGGGCCCACGACGGTGGCGCCATACTTGGCCTTCAGCGCCGGCACGCCCTGCACGTGGTCGGCGTGATGATGGGTGACCAGGATCTGGGTGAGGTTCCAGCCCTCCTTCTCCAGCGCGGCGATGATGGGCGCGGGATCGGGCGCGTCCACCACGGCGGTGGCATCGGTGGCGGGATCGTGGATCAGCACGGCGTAGTTGTCGCTGAGGCAGGGAATGATGCGGATGGCGGCCGGCATGGTCTGTCCTTCCCTGGGGCGTCGTTGGCCTTCGGCCGATAGAATTAAGGATGTTTGGCCGATCCGCCACCGTCCGGACCGGGCATTTGCGCATTCGCGCACGATGTTACCAGCAGGCGGGCAGGTTTAGGCAAGAGCGGCGGCGAAGGAAAGCGGCGTTTGGCCACGCGGCCCCTGCCCACGCAGACTTTACCGCCCGCTCCCTGCCCGCGCGGACTTGCCGGCGGCGATAGTCTATGCGACGCCGAATTGCCGCGCACGGCGCTCCCCGGCCGCGCGCGGGTGAAGAGGGCGGCGATGTATCTCGACGTGGTGGACCTGCGCAATTTCTACGCCCAGCCGCTCGGGGTGATGACCCGCCGGCTGCTCGGGCGGGCCATCCGCGCGCGGTTTTCCGATGTCACGGGCCTCGCGGTGCTGGGGCTCGGCTATGCCACGCCCTATCTCGGCGTGTTCCGCGAGGAGGCCGAGCGCTGCATCGCGGTGATGCCGGCGGCCCAGGGCGTGGTGCGCTGGCCCTCCTCCGGCCCGACGCTCGCCACCCTCGCCGACGAGATGCTGCTGCCTTTGCCCACCGCCAGCATGGACCGGGTGCTGGTGGTGCATGCCCTGGAGATGACCTCCAACGCCGCCGAGATGCTGCGCGAGGCCTGGCGCGTGCTGGCGCCGGGCGGGCGGCTGCTCGCCGTGGTGCCGAACCGGCGCGGCGTCTGGGCGCGCATCGACACCACGCCGTTCGGCAACGGCCGTCCGTTCTCGCGCGGCCAGGTGGTGGCGCTGCTGCGGGAGGCGCTGTTCACGCCGGTGGGCTGGAGCGAGGCGCTCTACGCTCCGCCGAGCGGCTGGTTCCTGCGCACCGCGGTGGCGTTCGAGCGGGTCGGCGGGCAGCTCTCCTTGCCGTTCTCCGGCGTGCTGGTGGTGGAGGCGACGAAGCAGCTCTACCGGCCCGCCATGGTGCGCCGGCCGCAATCCGTGCTGGAGCCGGCGCTGGAGCCCGTGCTGGTGCCCGGCGGGGTGCCCGCCGGCTGAGTCAGCCTTTCCGGGTCAGCAGGAACACCGCCTGCTCGCCGAACAGGTTCCACACCCACCACGGCATGTTGAAGCGCACCCGGTGGCCGGAGGAATCCAGCGCCACCGCCTTCTCCATCTTCGCATCCACGAGGTCCGCCAGCTCCACGAAGTCGCGGATGGTGCAGAAATGGATGTTGGGGGTGTCGTACCACGGGATCGGCATGTTCTCCGTCACCGGCATGTGGCCGTTGACGAGCAGGTCGAGGCGCGAGCGCCAGTGGCCGAAATTGGGGAAGGAGATGATGGCCTTGCGGCCGATGCGCAGCATCTGCTCCAGCACCCAGCGCGGCCGGCGGGTGGCCTGCAGGGTCTGGGAAAGGATGACGTAATCGAAGGCGTCGTCGGGGTAATAGGCGAGGTCCACGTCGGCATCGCCCTGGACCACCGCAAGGCCGCGCGCCACCCCCGCATTCACCCCCTCGCGCGACAATTCGATGCCGCGGGCGTCGCACTGGCGCGTGGTGGCGAGCAGGTCGAGGAGCTCGCCGCCGCCCGAGCCGACATCGAGCACCCGCGAGCCGGGCGCCACCATCTCCGCCACCACCACCAGATCGACGCGCCCGCCGGTGAGGCGCACCGCGCCTTCGTCGAGCACAGGTTCAGAAATCGCCATGGGCGTCACGCATCCTTGGTCGGCGGCAGGCCGACGGCGCGGGCGGCGGCATCGAGGAAGCCCTGGGTGATGGCGAACAGCTCCGGCTCCTCCAGAAGGAAGGCGTCGTGGCCCTTGTCGCTCTCGATCTCGGCGAACGAGACGCTGGCGCCCGAGGCGTTCAGCGCATGGACGATGGCGCGCGATTCGTCGGTGGGGAACAGCCAGTCGGAGGTGAAGGAGACGACGCAGAAGCGCGTCTTCGAGCCCCGAAAGGCGTTGGCCAGCACCCCTCCGTAGTCCGCCGCGAGGTCGAAATAATCCATGGCGCGGGTCACATAGAGATAGGAATTGGCGTCGAAGCGCTGCACGAAGGCCTCGCCCTGGTGGCGCAGGTAGCTCTCCACCTGGAAGTCGGCGTCGAAGCCGAAGGTGGGCATGGCGCGGTTCTGCAGGCGCCGGCCGAACTTGCGGTGCAGCGCCTGGTCCGACATGTAGGTGATGTGCGCCGCCATGCGCGCCACCGCGAGGCCGCGGCTCGGCATGACGCCCTCCTCCAGATAGCGCCCGCCGCGCCAGTCGGGATCGGCCATCACCGCCTGCCGGCCCACCTCGTGGAAGGCGATGTTCTGCGCCGAATGGCGCGCGCCGGTGGCGAGGGGCAAGGCGGAGAACACCCGCTCGGGATAGCTCGCCGCCCATTGCAGCACCTGCATGCCGCCCATGGAGCCGCCGGCCACGCAGAACAGCTTCTCGATGCCGAGATGATCGACCAGCATGGCCTGGGCGTTCACCATGTCGCGGATGGTGACCACCGGCATGGCGAGGCCGTAGGGCGCGCCCGTCGCCGGATTGACCGAGGACGGGCCGGTGGTGCCCATGCACCCGCCCAGCACGTTCGAGGAGATCACGAAGAAGCGCCGGGTGTCGATGGGCTTGCCCGGCCCCACCAGCGTGTCCCACCAGCCGGGCTTGCCGGTGATGGGATTGATGTTGGCGGCATGCTGGTCGCCGGTCAGCGCATGGCACAGCAGCACCGCGTTGGAGCGCGCGGCATTGAGCTCGCCATAGGTCTGGTAGGCGATCTTGAGGTCGGGCAGCAGCACGCCGGCATCGAGCTTCAGCGGCCGGTCCGCGCCGAAACGGACCACGAGGGAATGGGGCTCGTCGGCCTCCCCCCGCGCCACGGCATCGGCGCGGGCCTCGCTCTCGGCATCGAGCGGAGCGGGAGAGGCGTCCTGAGGGACGGTGGAATTCATGGCAGCACCAAGCGACGGCGCCTCGCGCCTGTCAAGCCATGGCTCCGTGAGGCAGGGCGGGCGCAGAACAAAGCGGGGCCGGCGGGCGGGTCCGTGATTCGCGCGCCTTCCGTCGCCGTTCCGTTCCGCTCGGCGGCCGCGCCTGTCCCGGATCGGGACAGCCCGTCCGGCCGGGAACAGGCCGCGAACCCCGCGCCCGTCAGCGATTCGCTCGGGCTGCGTTCGCCGGTTGTTCGCCTCCGCCCTTTCGCGCTCGCCTCGCCGTCCCAATATGCTACAGGTGCCCCCGATAGAGCGGACAAGACCTCAGCCGATGGATGACGTCACCCAATGGGCCGTGCTGCCGCGCTCGGTGAGAGCGCGCGGGGTGAGCGCGGTCCTCGGCCCGACCAACACGGGCAAGACCCATCTCGCCATCGAGCGCATGCTCGGCCACGAGAGCGGCATCATCGGCCTGCCGCTGCGCCTCCTGGCGCGCGAGGTCTACCAGCGCATCGTCGAGAAGGTGGGCTCGGAGAAGGTCGCCCTCGTCACCGGCGAGGAGAAGATCAAGCCCAAGGCCCCGCGCTACTGGGTGGCCACCGTCGAGGCCATGCCGCGCGACCTCGACGTCTCCTTCGTCGCCATCGACGAGATCCAGCTCGCCACCGACCTCGACCGCGGCCACGTCTTCACCGACCGGATGCTGAACCGGCGCGGCCGCCACGAGACCCTGCTGCTCGGCGCCGCCACCATGCGCCCGCTGGTGGAGAAGCTGCTGCCGGGCGTGAACGTGGTGGTGCGCCCGCGCCTTTCCACCCTCGCCTTCGCCGGCGAGAAGAAGATCTCCCGCCTGCCCCGGCGCACCGCCATCGTCGCCTTCTCGGCGGATGAGGTCTACGCCATCGCCGAGTTCATCCGCCGCCAGCGGGGCGGCGCGGCGGTGGTGATGGGGGCGCTCTCGCCGCGCACCCGCAACGCCCAGGTGGAGCTCTACCAGTCGGGCGACGTGGACTATCTGGTGGCCACCGACGCCATCGGCATGGGCCTCAACCTCGACGTGGACCACGTGGCCTTCGCCTCGGACCGCAAGTTCGACGGCTGGCAATACCGCAAGCTCAACCCCTCCGAGATGGCGCAGATCGCCGGCCGCGCCGGACGGGCGACGCGGGACGGCACCTTCGGCACCACGGGGCGTTGTCCACCGTTCGAGGCGGATATGGTTGAGCGGCTGGAAGAGCACGTGTTCGACACGGCCAAGGTGTTGCAGTGGCGCAACGCCGTGCCGGATTTCTCGTCCACCGCGGCGCTTCTCGCCAGCCTCTCCAGGCTTCCGAAGGAGGAGGGCCTCACCCGCGCGCCCACCGCCGACGACGTGCGGGTGCTTGAAATCATGAGCCGCGAGGCCGAGGTGGCGCGGGTCGCGACCAGCCCGAGGGAGGTCGAGCGCCTGTGGGACGTGTGCCAGGTGCCCGACTATCGCAAGGTCTCCCCGGGCGCCCATGCGGAGCTGGTTTCCACCCTGTTCGGGCATCTGAAAGGCGGGGGACGCATCCCCGATGACTGGTTCTCCCGTCAAATCGCCTTGACCGATCGGCAAGAAGGCGACATCGACACGCTGTCGAACCGGATCGCGCAGGTGAGGACCCTCACCTTCGTGGCCAACCGGCCCGACTGGCTCGAAGATCCAGGGCACTGGCAAGGCGTCACGAGAGGGGTCGAAGACAAGCTGTCCGACGCGCTGCACGAAAGGCTGGCTCAGCGTTTCGTGGATCGGCGGACCAGCGTGCTCATGCGGCGCCTGCGAGAGAACAAGATGCTTGAGACTGAAATCAGCAAGAGTGGGGACGTCACCGTGGAGGGGCACATCATCGGCCACCTTCACGGCTTCCAGTTCGCGGCGGACACCACCGCCGGCGGCGAGGAGGCCAAGGCCCTGCGCGCCGCCGCCCAGCAGGCGCTCGCCGGCGAGATCGAGGCGCGCGCCACCCGCCTGTCGCAGGCGGTGGACGAGGCCTTCGTGCTCACCAACGACGGCACCATCCGCTGGACCGGCGAGGCGGTGGCGAAGCTCATCCCCGGCGACGAGGTGCTCAAGCCCCGCTTCAAGATCATCGCCGACGAGCATCTCACCGGCCCCGCCCGCGACCAGGTGGAGGCCCGCGTCACCCTCTGGCTCGCCGCCCATGTGGACAAGCTGCTCGGCCCGCTGCTGAAGCTCGGCGCGGCGGAGGACGTCACCGGCATCGGCCGCGGCATCGCCTTCCAGATCGTCGAGGCGCTCGGCGTGCTGGAGCGGGCCCGGGTGGCCGAGGAGATGAAGAGCCTCGACCAGACGGCGCGCGCGGCCCTGCGCGGCTATGGCGTGCGCTTCGGCGCCCATCACATCTATCTGCCGGCCCTGCTGAAGCCGGCGCCGCGCTCGCTGGCGGCGGAGCTTTATGCCCTGAAGCACGGCGGCCTCGCCCAGAAGGGGCTCGACGAGCTGCCGCACCTCGCCGCCTCGGGCCGCACCTCCATTCCGGTGGATCACGACATCCAGAAGGGGCTCTACCGCGCCGTGGGCTTCCGCGTGTGCGGCGAGCGGGCGGTGCGCGTGGACATTCTGGAGCGTCTCGCCGATTTGATCCGCCCGGCGCTGGCCTGGCGGCCCAACTCCCCCGGCCCCAAGCCGGCGGGCGCCGTGGACGGGCGCGGCTTCACCGTCACCGTGGGCATGACCTCCCTGGCCGGCTGCTCGGGGGAGGATTTCAGCTCCATCCTCAAGTCGCTGGGCTATCGCATGGAGCGCCGGCCGCCGCCTCCGCCGGAGCCCGAGACCGCCGAGGCCGCGCCCGCCGCGCCGGTGGAGCTGGCGCCCGTGCCGGAAGGCGCCATCGAGGCCGACCTCCTGTTCGACGCGCCGCCCGCGCCCGAGGCCGAGGTTGCGGCGGAAGCCGCGCCCGAGATGGAAGCCGAGGTTGCGGCAGAAGCGGCGCCCGAGATGGAAGCCGCGGTTGAGGCGGACGCCATGCGCGAGGCTGCCGCCACAGAGGAGGCCACCACCGAATCGGCCGAGGCTCATGCCCCGATCACCGAGGACGAGGTGGAAGCCGAAGCCGCCGAGGAGGCCCTGGAAGCGTCCGGCGATCCCACCGCCGCCGAATCCGCCGAGGAAGTGGACGCCGCGGCCGTGCCCGGTGGCCCCGAGGCCGTCGAGGGCGCGCCCGTGGAGGGCGAAGGTCACGAAGCGGTTGCGGCCGAGGCCGGCGCGGAGGCTCCCGCCGAGCCCGAGCTCATCGAGGTGTGGCGTCCCGGCCGTCCGCCCGGCGCGCCGCGGCGCGAGCGTCCGCCCCAGCGCGAGGGCCAGCGGCCCGGCGGCAAGGGCGGTCCGCGCCGGCACGAGCGTGGTGGCGAGGCGCGGCCCGAGGCCCCGGCCGGCGAGGGCGCGCCCGAGCGCGAGCGGGCGCCCCGGTACGCGCGGGCCGAGCACGCCCGCGAGTTCGGCCGCACCGATCAGGGCGGCGGCGAAGGCCGTCCCGAGCGCGGCCCGCGTCCGCCCCGCCATGACCAGCGTCCGCCCCAGCAGGACCGCCGACGCGACAAGCCGGTGGATCCCGACAGCCCGTTCGCCAAGCTCGCCGCGCTGAAGGCGCTCATGGAAGCGGAGAAGAAGGGCGGCTGAGCCGTGGCGGACCTTCAGGAGCAGCCGGATCGCCAGCGTCTCGACCGCTGGCTCTGGCACGCTCGGGTGGTCCGCGCGCGAACCGATGCCGCCGAGCTGGTGCGCGACGGCCATGTGCGGGTGGACGGGCGGAAGGTCACCAGCCCGGGGCATATGGTGAAGGCCGGGCAGGTGCTGACCGTCGCCCTCGCGCATACGGTCCGGCTGCTCCGCATCACCGGCTTTGCCGAGCGGCGGGGAAGTGCTACATCGGCCGCCGAGCTATTTGATGAAATAACAGACGAATGAAGTGCAAATAGCGGGCGCGGCATCGCGCACGCTTGCGGGCCGCCCCCTGGTGGGTTAGGCCCGCGCGAAAGGGAACCTTCGAAATGACCTACGTCGTCACCGAGAACTGCATCCGCTGCAAGTATACGGACTGCGTGTCCGTGTGCCCGGTGGACTGTTTCTACGAGGGCGAGAACATGCTCGTCATCCACCCCGATGAATGCATCGACTGCGGGGTGTGCGAGCCCGAATGCCCGGCCGAGGCCATCAAGCCCGACGCCGAGCCGGGCCTTGAGAAATGGCTCGCCCTCAATGCGGAATATGCCCAGGTGTGGCCCAACCTGACGGTCAAGCGCGACGCCCCGCCCGACGCCAAGGAATGGGACGGCAAGCCGGGCAAGGAAGCGCTGTTCTCGCCCGAGCCCGGCGAGGGCGACTGAACGGCGCTGCGGCGCCCAGCCGGGTTGCGGGCGCCGGATCGCGGGCGGCCGGGCCGGCTCATCCCGCGCCCCATCGGCGTGCGGGCCCGCCCCGCTGACAGGCCGGGCCCCGCGCCGCCGCGCACCTTTTCCGGGCGGCCCGGACGCGCTCAGGCCACCGGCGCGAGCTGCTCCAGATGCGTCGCCAGCGCCTCCCCCTTGGGCAGAGCGGCCACCTCCTCCACCTTCAGCTTTTCCGCCACCAGGGCGTCGAGCATGGCCGAGAGACGGTCGAAGCGCTGCTCGGCGCGGTCGATCATGTCCGCCCACATCTGGTCGTACTGGTCGAGCAGCGGCACCAGCGGCGCAATCGGCAGAGGCAGGGTGGAAAAGCGCGGAAACTTGTTGGTGAGCTTCTTCCAGTCGCCCTTCAGGGCATCGCGCAGAGTGGGATCGTCGGTCATCCGGTTGTCGCGCCCGCCGCGCTCGAACGCCGCCTTGGTCTCCAGCAGGTTGCCGAGATGGGCGACGCAATGCTGGCGCAGCAGCGGCCGGGTGCGGTCCTTGTAATACCGCCGGAGCATGTCCTTGTACGCGGCGTCGTCATAGGAAAGGTCGCGCACGGTGGCGCCGTCCACGGGCACGCCGGCCAGATCCGACGGCCCTTCCGCCAGCGGCCGCGAGGTCAGCAGGAGAATGGCGCCCGGCGGCAGGCGGGACACCGGCGGGATGAGGGCAGCGGCGACGCCGGGGGCCAGCTTCTCCACGCCGTCGATGCAGACCAGCAGGCGCCGGGCGCCGGTGCCCACCGCGTGGGCATGCCAGCCTTCGAGGCGGGCGACGAGATCATCGGCCGTGGGCGCGGCCACCGGATCCGCCACCGCCACGCCGAACTCGCCGGCGAACGCGGCGTCGAGCGCCGCGAGCGCCTCCCCCGCCGTGGCGCCCGGGGCCAGATGCACGCCGAACGAGCACACGTCGCTGTGAACTCCGCTGTCGATGCCCTCCAGCACCGCCGGATCACGCCCCGGCCGGCGCGCGATGACGCCCCGGACGAACAGGGACTTGCCAAGGCCCGCGGGGGCGCGAAGCCAGTACATGCCCTGGTCCGTCTGCAGCAGGTACTGCCGGAACGGGGTGCGAAGATAGGTGGGCGACACATAGGCCGCGTCCTGAGTGGCAAAGTCGGCGGCCGGCCCAGGACGGTCCTGCGCAGGATCGAGCGTCATGGAAATCTCTCCGTGTGTGGCACCCGCGACGGACGGAGCGCCACCCGGATGGGATGCGCCTGACGCACGACCCGTGACGGTGACAGCCTCCACCCAAAGGTGCTCCCTGCCGCCAGCCAAGCACGAACCGTGCCCGCGCCTTGCGAAACGCTCAGGGGCCTTCCAGCATGTCGTATTGCGAGAGCACCAGCCGGCCCTCGGCATCGAGGAAGGCGCGGCCGTAGCGGGCGGCCCGCAGTTCGGCCACCGGCCGGTAGAAGAACGGCCCGATGAGCGCCTTGCCGCCCGGCCGCACGCAATGCACCGGAACGGTGATGGCCTGCCCCGGCTGATAGG
>JAFIHR010000430.1 GCA_017849325.1 Xanthobacter autotrophicus
CTCGCCGCGATCGGGCGCGTTGGGGCCGGTGGCGTCGAAGCTGAGCACCTCCACCAGGGGCAGGCCCACCGCCTGCAGGGCCGAGCCGTGCGGCTCAGCCGCCGAGCGCAGGCCCGACGGAACGCTCATCGCGAGAAGGCCGATCAGCACGCCGGCGGCCAAGCCCGCCGCCACGGCGCGCGGCCGGTTCGCCAGCCAGCCGGAGAGCCGGCCGCGGGCGGCCGCCGTTCCCTCCGCCGGCGCAGATTCGAGGGCCGCTTCGGCGGGCAGGACCACCCCGGCCGCGCCCGGCAGGGGCCCGCCCTCGGAGAGCACGGCGGGATCCGCCGTCCGCTCGGCCGCCACCGCCCGCTCGCGGAACAGGGGCACGTAGCTGCCCTTGGGAATGACGATCTCCAGCGGCTCGTCGGCCCCGGCGGCGGCGTAGAAATGCTCCAGCGCCCGGCGCAGGCGTGTGGCCTCCACCCGCACGATGGGATCGGACTGGGGATCGAAGGAATGCGGCCGGCCCAGCGCTTCCACCGCGATGGTGTAGCCCTTGATCTCCTCCGCCCGGCCCTTGAGCGTGGTCTCCACCACGAAGCGCAGGAAGGCGGCGAGGCGCGGCGAGCCGGCCAGCGCCGGCGATTCCAGGGCCCGGTCCAGAGCGGCGTGAACCCGCGCCTCGAATGCCGCCCGGTCATCGGGCTGCGGATCGATGGCCTCGGGAGCGGCATCGGCCGGGTCCTCCCCCACCGCTTCGGCGGCGACGCCGGGCACCGGATCCACAGCCTCCGCCGGAGCCACGGACAGGGGCGAATCTTCCACCTCCTGGGGCACCAAATCAGCCACCGGAAGCCCTTCGCGCAAGGTATCATCCGGCGGCACGGCAGCCCCCGGTCCGGCCGTTGTCCCCTCCAGGGGAGGTACGGTTGGAGCCTTACGCTTGGTCATTTGACGTTTGTCGGCCGAAAGGGCGCGGCGCGCAAGGGGGCTCTGCGGCGAGGCGAGTTCCGCCCCGGCTCGCCCCCTGATAGCTTGGGCCACCCCGCGCGCCGCTCAGCCGGGCCGCACAGCGCCAGGGCGAGCCGACAACGCCGCGGGAAGCAAGGAGCAGGTCAATGACCTTGGAACAAGCGACGGCACCCGGTACGGGCGGCGCCACCCCCGTGGCGGTCCCCAATGATCTTGAATCGTTCTGGATGCCGTTCACGGCCAATCGCGCCTTCAAGGCCCGGCCGCGTCTCGTCTCGCGGGCCCAGGACATGCATTATTACACCCCCGACGGCCGCGCCATCCTCGATGGCTGCGCCGGCCTGTGGTGCGTCAATCCCGGCCATAACCGTCCGTCGATCGTCGAGGCGATCCGCGCCTCCGCCGCCGAGATGGATTACGGCCCCACCTTCCAGTACGGCCACCCGGCCGCGTTCCAGCTGGCGAGCCGGATCGCCGCGCTGGCCCCGGGCGATCTCGACCACGTCTTCTTCTGCAATTCGGGCTCGGAGGCGGTGGATACCGCGCTGAAGATCGCCCTCGCCTATCACAACGTGACCGGCAATGCCGGCCGCACCCGCCTGATCGGCCGCGAGCGGGCCTATCACGGAGTGGGCTTCGGCGGCATCTCGGTGGGCGGCATCGTCACCAACCGGCGCACCTTCGGCACCCTTCTGACCGGCGTGGACCACCTGCCCACCACCTATGATCGGGCGCATCAGGCCTTCACCAAGGGCGAGCCGGACTATGGCGCGCATTTCGCCGACGAGCTGGAGCGCATCGTCGCGCTGCACGATCCCTCCACCATCGCCGCGGTGATCGTCGAGCCCATGGCCGGCTCCACCGGCGTGCTGCCGCCGCCCAAGGGCTATCTCAAGAAGCTGCGCGAGATCTGCGACAAGCACGCCATCCTGCTCATCTTCGACGAGGTGATCACCGGCTATGGCCGGCTCGGCCACGCCTTCGCCGCCGAGCGCTACGGCGTGGTGCCGGACATCATCACCTTCGCCAAGGGCGTGACGGCGGGCGCCGTGCCCATGGGCGGCGCCATCGTGCGCAAGGGCATCTACGAGGCCTTCATGAAGGGGCCGGAGCACGTCATCGAGCTGTTCCACGGCTATACCTATTCGGCCCACCCGCTGGCCTGCGCCGCCGGCCTCGCCACCCTCGACCTCTACGCCGCCGAGGGCCTGTTCGAGCGGGCGCGGGCGCTGGAGCCCATGTTCGCCGATGCCGCCATGGCGCTGCGCGACAAGCCCGGCGTGCTCGACATCCGCACCGTGGGCCTGACCGCCGCCTTCGACATCGCCCCGCGCGAGGGCAAGCCGGGCCTGCGCGCCTTCGAGGCGCTGGAGCGCGGCTTCCATGAGGAAGGCGTGATGTTCCGCACCTCGGGCGACGCTCTGGTGGTCACCCCGCCGCTGATCATCTCGGAAGCCCAGGTGGGCGAGCTGATGGAGAAGATCGGCCGGCTGATCGAGAAGACCCAGTAGCCGGCGGCAGGGCGGGGCTGCCTCAGGCCGCCTCGCCCACGTCCATGGCCTCGGCCACCGCGGGCAGGATGCGCTCGCGCATGGCGCGGCCGTAGAACAGCGAGAAATGCCCGATGCGCGGCACCACCAGCCGGCGGCGCAGGGCGTCCGGCAGGGCGGCGCACAGGTCGTGGGCGGCCTCGGTCTGGCTGACGCCGGCGATGTCGTCGTCGCCGCCCTCCACGGTGAGCAGCGCCGTGCCGGTCAGCGCCGCGGGCTCGACCCGGCGGCCCGCCACGCTCAGGGTGCCCGCCATCAGCGCGTTCTCGCGGAAAACGGTGGAGACGTTCTCCATGAAGAACTCGCCGGCCACGTCCATCATGGTCCAGCACAGCCGGGCGAGGGGGAAGCGGGCCGGATCGTCGCCCTCGTCGAAGGTCAGGCGATAGGGCAGCTCGCCGCCGCCGATGGTCTGGCGCCAGAGGTAGAGGGCGAAGGTGTCGACCTGCCGCCAGGCGGGGAAGATCCGGCGCCCCACCCCCGGGAAGCCGGCCCGCACCGTCTCCAGCACCTGGATCTCCAGCGCTTCGAGCGAGCGGGCCTGCAGCACCCGCCAGACCCGCGTGGGGTGGCGGGAGGGATCGATGGGCCCGCCCATCAGGGTCAGGCTCTTCGGCGCCAGCCCGGCCTCGGCCAGCAGCAACGCGGCCGCGAGCGCCGGCACCGCGCCCTGGCATACTCCCACCACATGCACCGACGGCTCCCCGACGGCGCCGTTTCCGGTCCCCGGCGCGGCGAGGGCCCGCGTCATCTGCGCCGTCTCGAGACAATTCTCGGCGAAGCCGAATCGGCCGCGATCCAGCGGCACGTAGCGGGCGTTGGGCCATTCGGCGACACCCACCTCGTCGGCCACCGAGAGCAGCGCCACCACGAGGTCGCGCATGAGAAAGGGATAGGCCCCGGCCAGGGGCGGCACCAGCAGCACGCGGCGGGACGCCCCGGACCGCAGCGGGATCTCGCGGGAGAAGGTTCGCAGCTGGCCGAATGGCAGGCGCGCGCGGACCTCCTCGCGCACCTTGATCGCGCCGGCGTCCGCCTTGAGGGCGGCGATGCCGAAGGGGCGAAAAGCGTCCTCGCTCAGGCGCTCCCGCATGGCGGCCGGACCCATCGCAAAAGGACGAACCTCGTCGAGCCACATGGTCACCGGCTCCCTGTTCCCTGCGATCCTATCGCAAAGGCGACGGAGGGTCACAAGCCCCGATTTTGCAAAGATGCCCGCCCCTGCCCGGATCGCGCGGCGGCGGCGCGGCGCCGGTGCCGTTTCGCTTATGGGCAAGGGCGCGGGATGCCCGTAGAAAAGCGTGCGGCGCACCGATCTTCATGGCGGCGGAGGGTGCGGCCGGAGGCAGGGACGAACCACATGGCAAGCGCATCGCAGGCGACCCCATCGGAGCGGAATCCATCGACGGGTCAGGCCTGGGAGTTCTGGGTGGACCGCGGCGGCACCTTCACCGACGTGGTGGGCCGCCGGCCGGACGGATCGCTCCAGGCCCTGAAGGTGCTGTCGGAAAATCCCGAGGCCTACCGCGATGCCGCCGTGCACGGCATCCGCACCCTGCTCGGCCTGCCCGC
>JAFIHR010000092.1 GCA_017849325.1 Xanthobacter autotrophicus
AGGACCCTTGGGGCGCTAGATCAAGTGCGCGTTGCCGGAATGTTCACGGCAAGGCGATCCCCAGGGTTCTCGTCAGGAAAATGAGTGCACCATGATCTGGCGCCTGCCGATACGCCCGGCAGACACGTCCAGGCGAGCCCTGACTTCCGTGAAGGACGATCCTATGACGGCTATTGCAGATACGCCTTTTGCCAAACTCGACACCGAGGGCCGCCTCCAGAAGCCGGCTCTGTGCGCCGATACGCACGCTGCCGGTCGCTTCGGCTATCGCGGCGACATTGCCTATGATGGTCCCGAGACGGTCATGAAGGAGGTCTTTTCGGTCTCCGAAAGCGGCAAGCCGGCGATCGGCTTTCTGGCTGGATCCATCGCGAATTACGAAACCCTGCCCAAGCTGGTCGAGACCTTTGGTCCGGCCTTTGACGCGTACGGGAATTACTTTGTCTATATCGCCGATCTTCCCCAGGGAAATCGACTGCTGATCCGATTTGGTGACGTGAAGATCTATGCGATCTTCATTGATGATACGTCAGTATACAACGAGCTTATCGATACGTTTTACGTGGATAAGGTCAAGCTGAAGAAGTACGATACGGCGGCAAAGCTCGATGCGCTCGCGGATGTCGGTCTGAAGTATTCGTCTGATACGAATTATGTCGAGGTTTCCTACGAGGATGGGCTGAAGATCAAGAACGGTGGCTAGGCCTCGATTCGCGGTCTTCCAGCACCAGCCAATCGCGCGCATGTCCCATTGCAGGCCCCGCTTCGGCGGGGCTTTTGCCCTGTCCGTGCTTCACCTGATCCGTTGCTCTGTTCCTTTCAAGTGTGGGGAAGGGGCTCAAGCACTTTCGTCGGTGCAATAGGGGCGCCGCCACGTCCGTCGCGCACCATGTGCTTGAGGACGGCCTGGACGGCCGGTTGCCAGTGGACCTGCACCCGCTGTTCCCCTCCATCCTTGCCTTCCCGGCAAAACCTGCTATACGCCCCGCTTCCGTCGCGCCCGGCCGGGGGCTGAACGGACGCTGGGCTTTGCCTGATCGGTCGCCGCACATCGGCCCGCCGGGACAAGCGCAGAGGGCATAACAGCCCGCCGTCCCGTGTCCCCGCCTTCCGAGCTTCGCGCCTTTCCGAAAGGCAAGAAGGGCTTGGCGCCGGTGCGATGGAAGTGAAACGAAAGGCAAGAGCACATGCCGCTTTACGAGCACGTGTTCCTCGCGCGCCAGGACGTGTCGGCGCAGCAGGTCGAGGAACTCACCACCCGCTTCAAGGGTGTCATCGAGGCGAACGGCGGCTCGGTCGGCAAGACCGAGTATTGGGGCGTGAAGTCCCTGACCTATCGCATCAACAAGAACCGCAAGGCCCACTTCACCCTGATGAACATCGACGCCCCCGCGGCGGCGGTGCAGGAGCTGGAGCGTCAGCAGCGCATCGACGAGGACGTGCTGCGCGTCCTCACCCTGCGCGTCGAGGAGCACGAGGACGGCCCGTCCGCCATGCTCCAGAAGCGCGACCGCGACGATCGCGGCGAGCGGGGCGAACGCGGTGACCGCGGCTTCGGCGGCCGCGAGGACCGTCCGCGCCGCCCGCGTCCGAGCGACGACAACCAGCAGGCTGAAGGGGACGAGTGATGGCTTTCTCTCCCGTGAGCGGCGGCCAGCGCCGTCCCTTCTTCCGTCGCCGCAAGACCTGCCCCTTCTCCGGCCCCAACGCGCCGAAGATCGACTACAAGGACGTGCGGCTGCTGCAGCGCTACATCTCCGAGCGCGGCAAGATCGTGCCCTCGCGCATCACGGCGGTCTCCGCCAAGAAGCAGCGCGAGCTGGCCGCCGCCATCAAGCGGGCGCGCTTCCTGGGCCTTCTGCCCTTCGTGATCCGCTGATCTCCCGGCGCCCGCGACGGGCGCCGGCTCCACATGAACGACGCATCCCGCGCGCCTGACGCCGCGGGGTGTCGGCTGGGGCGGACGCTGGATCCGCCCCTAACCGCAATGCGGGACAGCTAGTCGATGGGACCGAGTCTCCTCATAGGCCTTGTTGCGGGCGCCGCGTCCGCGCTCCTCGCCGCCGGCGTGGCGACGGGGTCGGCCCTGGCTGTCCCGCTCTTCTATCTCGCCCCGCTGCCGGTGATCATCGCCGGCGTCGCCTTCTCCCCCGTCGCGGCCCTCGTGGCGGCGGTGACGGCGAGCCTCGCGCTCGGCTACGCCCTCGGCGCGAGCTTCCTGTCGGCCTACGGGCTCGGCATGGGCGGGCCCGGCCTCGGCCTCTCCTACATGGCGCTGCTGGCCCAGCCCCGGCCCGACGGGCGCGAGGGGCTCGTCTGGTTCCCGGTGGGCGGCCTCGTGCTGGCGGCGGCCGGCTTTGGCAGCGTGTCGGTGGTCATCGCCCTCCTCACCATGGCGGGGGATTACGAGGCCTATCGCGCGGCCGTCACGGCGGCGTTCGAGTCGCTGGTGACGAGCCAGGGCGATGTGCCCAATCCCGTCCCGGTGCAGGGCGATTCTGCTGCCATCGGCGCGATGCTGGCCCATGTGCTGCCGCCCATGGCGGGGCTCCTCGGCATGGTCTCGCTGGTGGCCTGCCTTTATCTCGCGGGCAAGGCGGCGGCGGTGTCCGAGCGGCTTGCCCGGCCGTGGCCGGACCTCGCCGCGACGCGCCTGCCCGGTTGGGCCGCCCTGGTGTGGGCGGGGGCGCTGGCGGCGAGCTTCCTGCCGGCCTTCGTCGGCCTCAGCGCCTCCGTGGTCGCGGCCACCGTGGGATTTGCCTTCGCGCTGGCGGGCTTCGCGCTGGTGCACCAGGTGACCCGCGGCAACGCCATGCGGGTCTTCGTCCTCACCGGCCTGTGGTCGGCGGCGGTCCTGCTCGGCTGGCCGCTTCTCTTCCTCGCGCTGCTCGGCCTTGCCGACGCGCTCACCGACATCCGGTCCCGGCTCGGCAACGGCGCGGCGCCCCCCGCCGCCAACGATCGCTGAGCCGGGACCTTTCATTCGCGAACACGAGAAAATCCTAAGGAGATCAAAATGGACGTCATTCTTCTGGAGCGCGTCGCCAAGCTCGGCCAGATGGGCGAAGTGGTGAAGGTGCGCGACGGCTATGCCCGCAATTTCCTGCTGCCGAAGGGCAAGGCGCTGCGTGCCACCAAGGACAACCGCTCCCGCTTCGAGACCATGAAGATCGAGCTCGAGGCCCGCAATCTCGAGCGGCGCAAGGACGCCGAGTCGGTGGCCGCCACCCTCAACGGGCAGATCGTCACCATGGTGCGCCAGGCCGGCGAGAGCGGCCAGCTCTACGGCTCGGTCTCCACCCGTGACATCGCCGAGGCCCTGGTGGCCGCCGGCTTCCACGTGGATCGCCAGCAGGTGGTGCTGAACCACCCCATCAAGACCCTGGGCCTGCACGGCGTTCCGGTGATCCTGCATCCCGAGGTCGAGGTGACGGTGCAGGCCAACGTGGCCCGCAACGCGGAGGAGGCCGAGCGCCAGGCCCGCGGCGAGGACGTGCGCACCGCCCGTGACGAGGACGCCGAGATCGAGGCCGAACTGGCCGCCGAGCTCGCCGAGGTCGCGGCCGAGGTTGCCGCTGAGGAAGGTGGCGCGGAGGACTGATCGCGACGCGCCCCCTTCCGCAGGGGACGGGGCGCATTCAGCCAGGAAAATCGGGGGCGCGGCGGCCGTTCGGGGCGCCGCGCCCCTTTTTGTTGCCATGCAGAGGGTGTTCCGGGGCGCGCGCCATATTGCCCCTGCCGGCCATTGGTGGTGTCATATTCTAGTTGCAGCCGAGCCCGGCCATGTCGCCAGGATGACGCGCGGAAGCCCGCGCCCTCGGTGTGATGCGCAATGCGGATGCGCGTGTCGGGAGACGGAACCGCTCTCCCGCGGCCGTGGCGAACCAGCCGGCCGCAGGACGGTTATCCCGACACACACCGGGTGCGATGCAGCCGTGCCCTGCTTGATGAACGGGAGCGGAGGAAAGGAGGGGGCAACCAACGGGGAGTCAGTCGATGGACGGACTGTTGGAAAGGCTCTTGGAAAAGGTCCTGCGCCGGGTGGTTCAGCGCGGCGTGCTCGAAGTCACCACCGCGTCGGACCGGAACTATCGCATCGAGGGGCCGCTGGACGACGGCCGGCCGCCCGTGCGCGTGCGCTTCGCCACCGCCGAGGCCGAGCGCGGCACCCTGCTCGACCCCGAGCTCCGGCTCGGCGAAGCCTATATGGACGGGACACTGGTGATGGAGAAGGGCTCCATCGCCGAGCTGCTCGACCTTCTCATGGCGCAGCCGGGGGCGGTGAACCCGACCTTCTCCGCCGGCCTGCTGTATCGCCTGCGCATCCTCGGGCGGCGGATCGCCCAGTTCAATCCGCGCGGCCGCGCACAGCGCAACGTGGCGCATCATTACGATATCGACGGGCGCCTCTACTCGCTGTTTCTTGATGCCGACCGGCAATATTCCTGCGCCTACTTCGAATACCCGGGCCAGCGGCTCGACGATGCGCAGCTCGCCAAGAAACGGCATGTCGCGGCCAAGCTCGTCATGGACCGCGCGGACCTCGCGGTGCTGGACATCGGTTCGGGGTGGGGCGGCATGGGCCTCTATCTTGCGCAGATGACGGAGGCGAGGGTCACCGGCATCACCCTTTCCGAGGAGCAGCTCAGGCTGTCGCGCCAGCGGGCGAGCGATGCCCATCTCGACGGGCGGGTCGCCTTCCGCATGCAGGACTACCGCGATGTGGAGGGCAGCTTCGACCGCATCGTCTCGGTGGGCATGTTCGAGCATGTGGGGGTGGACCATTACGCCGCCTATTTCGGCAAGGTGCGTTCCGTGCTGGCCGAGGACGGGGTGATGCTGCTCCATTCCATCGGCCGCTCGGACCCGCCGGCGGTCACCAACCCCTTCATCTCCCGCTATATTTTCCCGGGCGGCTACATTCCCTCCCTGTCGGAGGTGCTGCCGCACATCGAACGGGCCGGCCTCGTGGTGACCGACATCGAGCTCTTGCGCCTGCATTATGCGGAGACGCTGAAGGCCTGGCGCCAGCGCTTCCTGGCGCGCCGCGACGAGGCGGTGCGGCTGACCGACGAACGCTTCTGCCGCATGTGGGAATTCTACCTCGCCGGGGCCGAGATGGGCTTCCGCCACCAGGGGCTCGACGTGTTCCAGATCCAGCTCGCCCGCCGCCAGGAGGCGGTGCCCCTCACCCGCGGCTACATCGCCGAGGCGGAGGAGCGGTTGCGCGGGCGGGAGGAGCAGGCCCGCATCCCGCTGCGCCTTGCCGGGGAATGAGGCCCCGGCGGGCCGTCACAGGAAGTGCAGGATCGTCAGCAGCGCGAAGCAGGGCAGCAGGATGAGCCCCGACCACGCCATGTAGCCGAAGAAGCTCGGCATCTTCACCCCGCGGTTGCGGGCGATGGAGGCGACCATGAAATTGGGGGCGTTGCCCACATAGGTCATGGCGCCCATGAACACCGCGCCCACCGAGAGCGCTTCCAGCGTCACCTTCAGCGGGCCCATGAGGTGGTGCGGGTCGCCGCCGGCGAGGTTGAAGAAGATGAGGTAGGTCGGCGCATTGTCCAGGAACGACGACAGCGCGCCGGTGAGCCAGAAGTACCAGGCGTTCACCGGCTGCCCGTCGGGTCCGGTGACGAGGGTCACGAGGCCCGAGAAGGCGCCGTGGTGGCCCGCCCGCAGCATCGCCACCACCGGGATGATGGTGAGGAAGATGGCGGCGAACAGCTTGCCCACCTCGAGGATCGGCTCGAAATCGAAGCCGTTGCGCTCGCGGACCATGCGCGGGGTGAGCGCGAGGGAGAGCAGGGCGATGGCGAGGAGGGTGGCGTCGCGAGCGATCCATTGCAGCTCCACCGGCGTGCCCAGCACGTCGAAGGTCACGCCCGGCTTCCACAGGGCGCTGAGCAGGATGGCGCCGATGATGCCCACCAGCAGCGGCAGGTTGCGCACGCCGCGCAGGCCGATGCCGCCGGTGTCGGGCGTCGGGTCCGTCAGGTGCCCGAGGCGCCGTTCCCGGGCGTAGAAATACCAGTCCATCAGGAAGAAGACCGTCAGCAGGATGCCGGCGACGATCAGGAAGTCGCGCAGGAGATGGGTGGTGGTCCAGAAGAAGTTCACGCCCTTGAGGAAGCCGAGGAAGAGCGGGGGATCGCCGAGCGGCGTCAGCACGCCGCCCACGTTGGCGACCAGGAAGATGAAGAAGATGACGGTGTGGATGTTGTAGCGCCGGTCGTCATTGGCGCGCAGCAGCGGGCGGATGAGCACCATGGAGGCACCGGTGGTGCCGATGACGCTCGCCAGAACCGTGCCCATGGCGAGCAGCGTGGTGTTGGTGAGCGGGCTGCCGTGCAGGTTCCCCGTCACGAGGATGCCGCCGGAGACCGTGAACAGGGCGAACAGCAGAATCACGAAGGGCAGGTATTCGAGCAGCGCCGCGTGAGCCACCTCGTGCAGCGCCAGTCCGCCGCCGAAGATCGCGACGAAGGGCACGAGGAAGGCGAGCCCCCAGCCGAGCGCTACCTTGCCGTAGTGATGGTGCCAGAAGCGCGGCGCCAGCGCGGGCAGGAGCGCGATCGACAGTAGGGTGCCCACGAACGGCAGCGCCCAGAGGAGGGAGAGACCCGCGCCGTCCAGGCTGCCGCGCGGCGTCGCGGCGGCGGCGCTGTCGATGGGCAGGATGGCCAGGGGGGCGGCCAGGAGGAGGATCGACAGGAGGGGCGATCGAAGGGCCGAGAGGGCGGCGGACAGGCCGGTGCCGGGCAGGATGCCGATCATTCGCGCCGCGCGCGCCCAGGCCATGGGGCCACCTCGCTGGTAACAGAGCCAAGCATTTGATGGACGATGGGACGCAAAGGCGCAAGCACCGCGCATGCCGGCGCCGGCGCCTGCCCTTCCGGCACGTGCGGGCATGGCGGGGCACCTGCCGGCAGGGTCCGCCGCCCCGCGCCGGAGCTGCGCGCGGCAAGTGTGACCGGGCGGCGCCACCGCCCGGAAACCGTTCGCCCTCAGGCGGCTGCGGCCTCCGGCGTGGTTGACCGGGGCGTTCGTTTCTGTCCTAGTCCCGGCGCATTTTGTTCCCGTACGAGCCCATGACCGACGAGAAATCCTCGGAGCGCCCCTCCGACCGCTACAACGCCCGCGAGGCCGAGCCGCGCTGGCAGAAGATCTGGAAAGAGCGCGGCGTCTTCCGCACGCGCAACGACGATCCGCGCCCGAAATTCTTCGTCATGGAGATGTTCCCCTATCCGTCGGGACGCATCCACATCGGCCACGGCCGCAACTATGTCATGGGCGACGTGCTGGCCCGCTACAAGCGGATGCAGGGCTTCAACGTGCTCCATCCCATGGGCTGGGATGCCTTCGGCCTGCCGGCCGAGAATGCCGCCATCGAGCGCGGCATCCATCCCAAGGAATGGACCTACGAGAACATCGCCTCCATGCGCGAGCAGCTCCAGCTGCTCGGCCTCTCGCTGGACTGGAACCGGGAGATCGCCACCTGCGATCCGTCCTATTACGCCGAGCAGCAGCGCATCTTCTTGGATTTCCTTGAGAATGGCCTCGCCTACCGCAAGGAGAGCGAGGTCAATTGGGATCCGGTGGACAACACCGTGCTCGCCAACGAGCAGGTGATCGACGGGCGCGGCTGGCGCTCCGGCGCGGTGGTGGAGCGGCGCAAGCTGGCGCAATGGTTCCTGCGCATCACCGATTTCGCCCAGGAGCTGCTGGACGCCATCGACACCCTGGACCGCTGGCCCGACAAGGTGCGCCTCATGCAGCGCAACTGGATCGGCCGCTCCGAGGGGCTGGAGGTCCTGTTCGAGTTCGCCAAGCGGCCGCCCGATGCGGCGCCCGCGCCGGCCAAGACCGTGAAGGTCTACACCACGCGGCCGGACACCCTGTTCGGCGCCGCCTTCCTCGCCCTGTCGCCCGACCATCCCCTGGCCAAGGCTCTGGCGGAGAAGACCCCGGCGCTCGCCGACTTCATCGTCGAGTGCAAGAAGGGCGGCACCTCCGCCGAGGTGATCGAGACCCAGGAGAAGCTCGGCTACGACACCGGGCTCGAGGTGGTCCATCCCCTCGACGGCAAGCGCCGCCTGCCGGTCTATGTGGCCAATTTCGTGCTGATGGACTACGGCACCGGCGCCATCTTCGGCTGCCCGGCCCACGACCAGCGCGACCTCGACTTCGCCCGCAAGTACCATCTGCCGGTGGTGCCCGTGGTGCTGCCGCCGGACACCGATCCCGGCGCCTTCGCCATCGACGACATCGCCTATGACGGCGAGGGCACCCTGTTCAATTCCGGCTTTCTCGACGGCATGGGCATCGTCCAGGCCAAGGAGACGGTGGCGCGGCAATTGGAGCGCTTCCGGGTGGGCGACGCGCCCCAGGGCGTGCGCAAGGTGAACTTCCGCCTGCGCGACTGGGGCATCTCGCGCCAGCGCTACTGGGGCTGCCCGATCCCGGTGATCCATTGCGACGACTGCGGGCCGGTGGGCGTGCCGCGCGACCAGCTCCCGGTGCTGCTGCCCGACGACGTGACCTTCGACCGCCCCGGCAACCCGCTCGACCGCGCCACCGCGTGGAAGTCCGTCGCCTGCCCGAAATGCGGCAAGCCGGCCCGGCGCGAGACCGACACCATGGACACCTTCGTGGATTCGTCCTGGTATTACCTGCGCTACGCCTCCGACAATCCGAACGTGCCGCTGGACAAGGCGGCGGTGGCCCACTGGCTGCCGGTGGACCAGTATATCGGCGGCATCGAGCACGCGATCCTGCATTTGCTCTATTCGCGCTTCTTCAC
>JAFIHR010000093.1 GCA_017849325.1 Xanthobacter autotrophicus
CGAGCCCATCGTGGCGGTGCTGTTCCAGCGCGGCAGTTTTTCCGCCGAGGACAGCCGGATGACGGCGGAGCTGTTGGCGCTGCTCGCGCTCTCGCTGCCGCTCCAGGGGCTGGAGCGGATCCTGTCCGCCACCGCCGCCGCTGCGGGCCTGCTGGCCGGAGCGGAGCGGGTGGCGTTGCTCTCGCTCGCCGTCTGCCTCGGCGGCGGCGCGGCGCTCGGCGTTCTTTATGGGCCGGCGGGGGCGACGGCCGGCATCGCGGTGTCCGCCGCGGTCTCGGTGGGGCTGCTCGCGACGCTGCTGGCGCGTCACGGGCATCTGGCGCTGGAGGGGCGCGTGGTGCGCGTGGCGCTGGGGCTGGCCGGGGCGGCCGCGCTCATGGGGCTGGGCGTGACGGCGGCCGCGCAGGCCTGGCCCGCGGGGCCGCACGGAGGCATCGCCGCCGCGCCGCGCCTCGCGGTTCTGGTCGCCGCCGGCATGGGAATTTACGGCGCCGCCGCGCTGCTGGCGCGGCGCCTCGCCTGAGTTGGGAAAAGCCGGCGCCGGCCCCGCGCCGGGGGCCGGCGGCGCGATCAGGCGCCGTGCTCGATGAGGTCCGGCAGGCGCCGCGCGAGGCTGCGCAGCACGCTCTCCGAGCCCTTGGTCATCACGTCGAACACGCCGTCATTGGACGGGTCGGTGCCGAAGCCGGTGTGCTCGAAGCGGAAATGGGTGCCGCCATCGGCATTGGGCGTGAGCGTCCAGGTCACCTGGGTGTCGATATAGTGGCCGAAGCCCTTCAGCTCCTCATGGCCGCCCTTCCAGGAGAAGCGGATCATCTTGGGGGGCTGCACCTCCACCACCTCGCACTGGAACTCGCCGTCCCAGCGCTCGATCGGCCGGCCCCAGATGGTGAACTTGTGGCCCGTCACGGGCTGGATGTCGTTGGGAAAGAACCAGACGGCGAGCCACTCGGAATCGGTCATCGCCTGCCAGACGGTCTCAATGGGGTAGGTGAAATCGGCTTCCGACAAAATGGAGCGCGTTTCTTTCACGTCGGTCACGGGCTCAACTCCAAACAAGCTGAAAAATGGAAGTATCGAGGCGGGCGCGCGGCGAGGCAATAGGGCGGCGCGTGCTTTGCCGGCTCGGCGCGCGGCGAGGGGGCGGGATCAGGAGGCGGGGCTCGGCGATTCGCTCACCTCCTCGGAATGCTCGGACAGGGCGGCGAACAGCCAGCGCCGGAGGTCGCCGGCGAACATCACGCCGGCCACCCGCGCCACCTCCTTGCGGTCGCGGATCACGCTCAGGGTGGGGATGGTCTGGATGCCGAAATGCTCGGCGAGCGGGCCTTCCCGGTCGGTGTCCACCTTGGCGAAGCGCAGGTGCGGCTCGAACTCGCGGGCGAGACCCTCGAAGATGGGCGCCATGGTCTTGCAGGGGCCGCACCAGTCGGCCCAGAAGTCGATGACCAGCGGCAGGCCGTGCTCCACCGCGTGGGCGTTGATGCGCTCGGTGGTGAGGTGGATCGGGCGGCCGGTGAAGAGCGGGCTGTCGCAGGCGCTGCATCGCGCGCTCAGGGTATCCTCGCCCGCCGCCGGATGGTGCGGCGCGTCGCAGGCGGGACAGGGAATGGTGTAGGGGGCAGTCATGCGCGAAGCATGACATAGCCTTAGGTGCGCTGCACCATCTTTCAGGCGCCGCCGCCCTGCCCCTCCGCCGCGCCCGAGGGGGCATCGAGGGCGGCGCTCCGGCCGTCGAGCCGCGCCTGCCAGCGCTCCCGGAAGGCGTCCCACGAGGCGGCTTCGGGGAAATGCACGGTGACGCTCCATTCCACCGAGGCGGCGCCCTCCGGCCAGTCGCGCACGACGCGGTGCCAGGCGAGGGTGGGCCAGCGCGGATTGCGCGCCGCCCGGCCTTCGCTGTCGCGCTGCGACGGCCGGCCCAGTTCGGCGATGAGCCAGTCGAAGATCTCCGGCCGGAAGGTATTGGCGAAGAACAGGCTGTTCCGGTTGATCCGGTGGGGCAGGCGCAGCAGGCCCTGATCCATGAGGGCGAAGGCGGGCGGGGCGCCCTCCTCGAGCTGCAGCTCGCGCATCACCAGCACGCGGAAGCCCTGGGGCTCCATCGCCACCGGAACGGGGTGGATGGCGGTGGCCGCGGCGTGGGCGATGGGGAAGATCGCGGCGTCCGGGGCGAGGGGGTCAGCGGCCATGGGCGGCATCCTCCGGCGCGGCGGCGAGCCCCGCCTTCACCGCGGCGAGGAAGGCATCGACATCCTCCGCCGCGGTGGCAAACGAGGTGACGAAGCGCGCCGCCCCCGCCCCGCCATCGGGCATCGGCCAGTCGTAGAAGGTGGCGCCCGTCCCCCGCAGGTGGGCGGCCAGCGGCGCGGGGAGGGCGGCGAACACCTCGTTGGCCTCCACCGGATGGATCAGCGTGATGCCCTCCAGCGTCAGCCCCGCGGCGAGGCGCGCCGCCATGGCATTGGCGTTACCGGCGAGGCGCAGCCACAGTCCGTCCTCCACATAGGCCAGCAGCTGGGCGGCGAGGAAGCGGGCCTTGGAGATCACGTGCCCGGCCCTCTTGCGGCGGAAATCGAACCGCGCGGCGAGGGCGGGATCGAAGAAGATCACCGCCTCCGCCATCATCGCCCCGTTCTTGGTGGCGCCGAAGGAGAGCACGTCCACCCCTGCCCGCCAGGTGACATCGGCGGGCGGGACGCCGAGCGCGGCCACCGCATTGGCGAAGCGCGCCCCGTCCATGTGCACCTTGAGGCCGCGGGCATGGGCGATGGCGGACAGCGCGGCGATGGCGTCCGGCGCGTAGAGGGTGCCGGCTTCCGTCGTCTGGCTCAGGGAGAGGGCGGCGGGCTGCACCTCGTGCACCGCGCCGGGATGGAAGCGCCCGAGCGCGGCCTCAAGGGTGGCGGCGCCCACCCGGCCGTCCGCGCCGGGCAGGCCGATGAGCTTCGATCCCGGATTGAACACCTCCGGCGCGCCGCATTCGTCGGCATTCACATGGGCGTCTTCGTGACACAGCACGGCGCCCCATGGCGGGGTGACCTGGGCGAGGGCGAGGGCATTGGCCGCCGTGCCGGTGGCCACCGGCACCACCTCCACCGCATGCTCGAACAGCTCGGAAAACACCGGGTTGAGCCGCGCGGTGAGCGGGTCGGCGCCATAGGAGGGCATCGACCCGCCATTGGCGCGGGCCAGCGCGTCGAGGATTTCCACGGCGACGCCGCTGGTGTTGTCGCTGGCAAAGTGCATGGCATCAAATCTGCTAGAAAAGGCACCGAACAATGGGCCGATGGTAGAAGAACCAAGGCCGGGCGCAACGGGCATCCGGGCGCGCCGGCGGCGGGCGAAGCGGGGGCGCGTGACGAAGACGGACTATATCCCGGAGCTGAGCGAGGTCCGCATGGTGCGCCGCGCGCCCGAGGCGCCGCTCACCGGCGTGAGCGCGGAGGATGCGCAGTATCTGTTCGCCCGGATCGGGGCGGTGAACGCCGCCTTCGGCCTCGATGCCTTCGCCGGCCTCACTTTTGCGCAGATTCCGGCGCGGGCGCTGATCCACCAGTTCATCGAATGGTGGCGCACCCTGGAGCCGGAGACCGACGCCCAGCGCGAGGCCCACGGCCAGCTGCCCGGCGCGATCCGGCTGATCGACACCGTCTCCACCTGGCTGGAGGAACAGGCGGGGCGCCGCCGCTGAGCACCGGCGCGGGAGCCGGCTCAGCCAGCCGGCCGGCTGCCCGGCTCGGGCGGGGTGCGATCGGCGGCCTTCAGGGCGTCGATGCTGGCGAACAGGGCCTTCTGGCCGTCGGCGATGGCCTCTTCCTCGGTGTCGCCGACGCCGAGGCAGCCGGGGACGTCGGGGAAGCGCACCACGAAGCCGCCACCCTCTTCCGCGGGAAGGGGGGCGACGAGATAGGGATAAGCGGAAAGGTCGGTCACAGGTCCAGCTCGTCCATGCGGTCGATCATCTCGACGAAGGCCTTCACGTGACACGCGCGGATCTTGTTCTTCATCGGGATCGCCACGCAATTGGGCACCGAGGGGTGGGTGAACACCACGTGGGTTCCCGTGACCTTGCGGAACTTCACGGCATATTGGGAGGCCGTGATCTCCAGGTCGGCGGGGCGCCACTCGCCCCCGGGGTTGGCGCGCAATGCTTCGAGCCGCTTATTATGCATGATCGAGTATCCGTGCGGTCCATGAAAACTGAGGCAATAAAAACCGCAGTTTAGAAAAGATCGGGCCTGTCGCAAGCCGAAAGCGCGCCGCCGGCTGGCCGCGGTCCGGCAAATGAGGAGTTTCAGTCCGTGCCACAAGAGGTTGGGGATGCCCGCCGCTATGCCCCCGCCACCGGGCGCAACCGCGGGCCGATCGGCGATCTGCTGCTGCCGCTGCTGCCGGCCTGCGGGCTGGTGCTGGAGGTGGCGAGCGGCAGCGGGGAGCATGTGGTGCATTTCGCCAAGGCGGCGCCGCACCTCGTCTGGCAGCCCTCCGACGCCTCGCCCGAGGCGCGCGCCTCCATCGCCGCCTGGATCGCGCTGGAGGGGCTCGGAAACGTGCGCGCGCCGCTTGCCCTCGACGCCAGCCGGGACGACTGGCCCATCGCCGCGGCCGACGCGATGATGTGCGTGAACATGATCCACATCAGCCCCTGGGGCGCCACCGAGGGTCTGATGCGCGGCGCCGCGCGCCTGCTGCCGCCGGGCGGGGTGCTGTTCGTCTACGGCCCGTTCCGGCGTGAGGGCGTGGTCACGGCGCCGAGCAACGAGGCGTTCGATGCGGAGCTGCGGCGCCAGGATCCGCGCTGGGGCCTGCGCTATCTGGAAGCGGTGGAAGCCTGCGCCGGCACGAACGGCTTGAAGCTGGAGACCGTCGCGGAGCTGCCGGCCAACAATCTCGCCCTGGTCTTCCGCAAGGCGGCTGCGGTCTGAGCTTCTCCGGCGACGGACAAAAAAGAGCCCGTGTGGCGGCCCTGGAAGGTCGGCCGCGACACGGGCAGATGAGCTGCAGTGACGATGGATAGACCGGGCCGGAGCCCGGACGGGCGGCTGGCGGGCATCGGCACCGGGGAGGCGAACAGGACCGCGGCA
>JAFIHR010000431.1 GCA_017849325.1 Xanthobacter autotrophicus
CCGGCATCGCGCATCATCTGCACGATCTTCACCGAGGTGGTGCCGCGCACCAGGCTGTCGTCCACCAGCACGATGCGCTTGCCTTCCACCACCGAACGGTTGGCGGAATGCTTCATGCGCACGCCCTGGTCGCGCACCGACTGGGTGGGCTGGATAAAGGTGCGGCCCACATAATGGTTACGGATGATGCCGAGCTCGTAAGGGATGCCCGAGGCGCGCGAGAAGCCGATAGCCGCCGGGACGCCGGAATCCGGCACCGGAACCACCACGTCGGCCTCGGTCGGGCTCTCCTCGGCCAGCACCTGCCCCATGGTCTTGCGCACGTGGTAGACCGAGCGCCCGCCCACCACCGAGTCCGGCCGGGCGAAATAGATGTATTCGAAGATGCACGGGCGCGGCGCCATCTCCGGGAAGGGCTTGAAGGAGGTAACCCCCTCCTCGTCCAGCACGATGACCTCGCCGTTCTCCACGTCGCGCACGTGGCGCGCGCCGATGATGTCGAGGGCGCAGGTCTCGGAGGCGAGGATCGGCGAGCCGTCGAGCGAGCCGAGCACCAGCGGGCGGATGCCCAGCGGGTCGCGGGCGCCGATCAGCTTCTTGTTGGTGAGCCCGACCAGGGAATAGGCCCCCTCCAGCGCGCGCAGGGCATCGATGAAGCGGTCGATGAGGCGCGGCATCTTGGAGCGGGCGAGCAGATGCAGGATCACCTCGGTGTCGGTGGTGGACTGCATGATGGCGCCGTCCCGCACCAATTGCCGGCGCAGGGTGATGCCGTTGGTGAGGTTGCCGTTGTGGCCCACGGCGAAGCCGCCGGCGTCGAGCTCGGCGAACAGGGGCTGCACGTTGCGCAGCAACGTCTCGCCGGTGGTGGAATAGCGCACGTGGCCGACCGCCGAGGAGCCGGGCAGGCGGGCGATGACATTGGCGTCGGAGAAGGCGTCGCCCACCAGGCCGAGGCGGCGTTCCGAATGGAAGCGCTGCCCGTCGAACGAGACGATGCCCGCCGCCTCCTGGCCGCGGTGCTGCAGGGCATGCAGGCCGATGGCGGTGATGGCCGCGGCCTCGGGGTGGTTGTAGATGCCGAAGACGCCGCACTCCTCGCGCAGGCGGTCCCCGTTCAGGTCGAGATCGGCCGGGCCTGCGCCCGCCGGATTTCCGTGCGCCTCGGATGCGCCAATACCGCCGCGGGGGTCCCGCGCGCCGACAAGGGTCTGCGACCCCTCGCTCTGCCGATCCATCTCATCCTCCGCTCGGACGGCCCTCCGGCCGGTGCCGCGCGTCTTTGCGATGAGCTGATCGAAGCCCCGGCGCCGGCCTGCGATCTCCGCTTCGCCGTGCGCCGCTCCCTAAGGCTTGGTCAGCCACCCGTATGGTGCCCCCATGTTTGCAAGGCTAGTTCCGGGCCGGAGCGGGGGCGCCTCCGGCTGGAGCGGGCGTGCCATCGGCCGCGGCGGGTGTCTCCCCGCTTGCATCGCCCGCGGGGGCGGGCGCCTCGGGCGTCTCTCCGGACGACGGCTGCTTGAGCTTATTTAGAATGGTGTTTTCAGGGTCGTCCGGCAACTGGGCGATCAGCCAATCTCCGGCGCTCTGCAGCACGGGGCGGGACTTGGCGTCCACCGCCCACGGCGGCTGGCTCTTCACCGGCACCAGCCAATTGAAGAACAGGAAGGCGACGACCATCACCAGAAGGCCGCGGGCGAGGCCGAAGAGGAAGCCCAGGGTGCGGTCGAGGGCGCCGATGCGGCTGTCCAGAACCGCGTCGGAAAGCCGCGCCGTGATGATGGAGGCGATCAGCAGCGTGCCGAGGAACAGCGCCGCGATGGTGGCGCCCATGGCCACCTGGTCCTGCGCGATGTACTGCTTCACGAAGGGCAGCGCCGCCTTGTAGAAATAGAAGGTCACGACCGCCGCCACGGCCCAGGACAGGATGCTGAACACCTCGCGCAGGAAGCCGCGCACCATGGCGAGGAGGCCGGAAAGCAGCATCACCGAGATGACAATGATGTCGAGCAGGGTCAAAGGCATCGGCAGATCGGTCCGTGGATGATCGAGGCGCGCGGGCCCGGCGGCCCCTCGCCCCCCATGGACGCGCCGCGCGGGTCATATAACCCGCGCATCGGGCCGCGTCATCTCCCGTGTTGGGCTACCGTAGGGGATCGTCGGCGCCTGCGGGCTCCCGCGCCGCTTCCAGGGCGCGGGGCGGCTCGCGGCCCGGCGGGGCGCGATCCTGGGGCGGCCGCTTCGGCGCGCGGGCGGCGATGCCCGCCACCAGCTCGGCCAGCGAGCCGACCGCGCTGACGCCGATGGCCGCCTCCGCGCCCTCCGTCCCGCCCTGAGGAATGACCGCCCGGGCGAAGCCGAGCTTCGCCGCCTCCTTGAGCCGCGCCGGCGCCTGCGAGACCTGGCGCACCGCGCCGGTGAGGCTGGCTTCCCCGAAATACACATCGTCCGCCGGCAGCGGCGCGCCGGTGAGGGAGGAGACGAGGGCGGCCGCCACCGCGAGGTCCGCCGCCGGCTCGTTGATGCGCAGCCCGCCCGCCACGTTCAAATATACGTCATGGCCGCCGAGCCGCACCCCGCAGCGGGCATCCAGCACCGCCAGCACCATGGAGAGGCGCGCGGGGTCCCAGCCCACCACCGCCCGGCGCGGCGTTCCCAGCGAGGAGGGGGCCACCAGCGCCTGGATCTCCATCAGCACCGGCCGCGTGCCCTCCATGCCGGCGAAGACGGCGGTGCCGGGGGCGCCGGTATCGCGGTTGGAGAGGAACAGCTCGGAGGGGTTCGGCACCTCGGACAGGCCGCTCCCCGTCATCTCGAAGACGCCGATCTCGTCGGTGGGGCCGAAGCGGTTCTTCTGGGCGCGCAGGATGCGGAACTGGTGGCCGCCGTCGCCCTCGAAGGAGAACACCGCGTCCACCATGTGCTCCACCACCCGCGGGCCGGCGATCTGCCCGTCCTTGGTGACATGGCCGACGAGGATGACGCAGGCCCCCGTCTGCTTGGCGTAGCGCACCAGGAGCTGGGCGCAGGTGCGCACCTGGGTCACCGTGCCGGGGGCGGAATCGGCGCTGTCGGACCACAGGGTCTGGATGGAATCGATCACCACCATGGCCACCTTGGCGCCGGTGCCGAGGGTGGCGAGGATGTTCTCCGCATTGGTCTCGGCGGCAAGGCCGACCTCCGCCTCGGCGAGGCCGAGCCGCTGGGCGCGCAGGCGCACCTGCTCCACCGCCTCCTCGCCGGAGACATAGACCACCCGGTGGCCCCGCCCCGCCAGCGCTGCGGAGGCCTGCACCAGCAGGGTGGACTTGCCGATGCCCGGATCGCCGCCGATGAGCAGGATGGAGCCCGGCACGAAGCCGCCGCCGGCCACCCGGTCCAATTCGCCGATGCCGCAGACGAGGCGCGGGGCGGCGGGGCTCTCGCCCTTCAGGGTCTCCAGCGCCACCGCCCGGCCCTTGCGGCTGGCCCGCTGGGTGGCGGGAACGGAGGCGGCGACCGCAACCTCCTCGGCGATGGTGTTCCAGCCGCCGCACGCCTCGCACTTGCCCTGCCAGCGCGCATAGACCGCGCCGCAGGACTGGCAGATGAAGCTGGTATCGCGCTTGGCCATGGGCGTCCGGGAGCCTTGCCCGCTCGCGCGACTCGCACGAGCGCTGGAACCTATTCATGCCGGA
>JAFIHR010000094.1 GCA_017849325.1 Xanthobacter autotrophicus
CGGGGCCGCGGCGCCCTTCGCCCCGGCCACCATCACCCGCTCCTCCGCCACGCTCAGCCGGCCGGCGGCGAGGAGCTCCAGGCCGAGCGGGTAGATCACGTGCTCCTGGGCGAGCACCCGGTCGGCGAGGCTGTCCGGCGTGTCCGCGGGATCGATGCCCACCACAGCCTGCAGGATGATGGGGCCGGCATCCATCTCGGCGCGCACGAAATGGACGGTGCAGCCATGCACCCGCACCCCCGCCTCCAGCGCGCGCTCGTGGGTGTGCAGGCCCTTGAAGCTCGGCAGCAGCGAGGGATGCACGTTGATCATGGCGTTGTGCCAGCGCTCCACCAGCCAGGGGGTGAGGATGCGCATGAAGCCGGCGAGGCACACGATCTCGATGCCCTCCTCCCGCAGCACCGCGTCGAGCGCGGCGTCGAAGGCGGGACGGTCGGCATAATCCCTGTGACTCAGGACCCGGGTGGCGATGCCGCGCGCGCGGGCGAACTCCAGCCCCGCCGCATCGGCCTTGTTGGACAGCACGAGGGAGATCTCGGCCGGAAAATCCGCCCGCTCGGCCGCCTTCACCAGGGCCGCCATGTTGGACCCCCGCCCGGAGATGAGGATGGCGGTGCGCTTGCGCGGCACCGCTGCGGCGAGGCCCGCGCTCATGCGTCCGAACCCGTGGGAGCGGCACCGAACGCGGCCGCGCCTTCATAGGCGACGCGCGGCGCCCCTTCGCCCGCGGCGATGACGCCGATGCGCGCCACACTCTCGCCCCCGTCGGCGAGCGCCTGCGCCACCCGATCGGCGGCGTCTGCCGGAACGACCACCACCATGCCCACCCCGCAATTGAAGGCGCGCAGCATCTCCTCCGGCGCGACGCCCCCCGCCGCAGCGAGCCAGGGGAAGACCGCCGGCACCGCAAGGGCGGACAGGTCGATGCGCGCCACGCAGTTCTGCGGCAGCACGCGCGGCAGGTTTTCCGTCAGCCCGCCGCCGGTGATGTGCGCCAGCGCCTTCACCGCGCCGGTGGCGCGGATGGCGGCGAGGCAGCTCTTCACATAGAGCCGGGTGGGCGTAAGCAGCGCCGCGCCGAGGCTTTGCGCGAGCTCGAACGGCGCCGGCGCGTCCCAGGCCAGCCCGGCCCGTTCCACGATGCGCCGCACCAGGGAATAGCCGTTGGAATGCACGCCCGCCGAGGCAAGGCCGAGCAGCACGTCGCCCGGGCCGATGTCGGCGCGCGGCAGCAGGCCGGCGCGCTCCACCGCGCCCACGGCGAAACCGGCGAGGTCATAGTCGCCGTCGGCATACATGCCCGGCATCTCCGCCGTCTCGCCGCCGATGAGGGCGCAGCCCGACTCGCGGCAGGCCCGCGCCACGCCGGCGACGATCTTCGCGCCCACATCGGGGGCGAGGCGGCCGGTGGCGAAATAATCGAGGAAGAAGAGCGGCTCGGCGCCCTGCACCACCAGGTCGTTGACGCACATGGCCACGAGATCGATGCCGATGGTGTCGTGCAGGCCGGTCTCGATGGCGATCTTCAGCTTGGTGCCCACCCCGTCGGTGGCCGCCACCAGCAGCGGATCGGCAAAGCCCGCGGCCTTCAGATCGAACAGCCCGCCGAACCCGCCGATCTCCGCGTCGGCGCCGGGCCGGGCGGTCGCCTTCACCAGCGGCTTGATGAGATCCACCAGGCGGTTGCCGGCGTCAATGTCGACCCCCGCGTCGCGATAGGACAGTCCGTCTTGAGCCATGCGCTTTCCGTGTGTGCCGTTGGCCGCCGCGCGCGGGGAGGCCGGGAGAGGATGACGGCACGCGCCCGCCCGGCGCGGGTGCATTTTCGCCGGCTCAGCCCCCGCCCCGGATCGAGGCCGACCGGCCGGTGCTCTAGCCGCGAATAGGCCGCGAGGCAAGCCGCAGGGGGCGCTGCGTCACCGGCGCGCAGAGCAATGGCCGCATCGCCCGAGGTCGCTCGCCACCAGCGACGGCGGGAAAACCCCTCCGGCGAAAGACTTGCCCGAGGGAGGCTGCCCCCCGCACCGGGCTGCCTCGTGGCTGTCCGACGATTCCCGGTGGTGTCTCCCTCGGGCGCCGGGCTCTTGCCCTGTGCTCAGGCGCGGACAGAGGGGCGCCCAAGAAAAAGGGGACGCCCAGGGCGTCCCCCTCATCACGTTGCGGCCCGGAAGCGGCGGCCCGCGCCTCAATCCTCCAGAATCTTAGCGCGGAACAGGGCACCGGCCAAGAGCGCGCCCACCAGCGGCACGACGATGAACAGCCAGAGCTGGGAGATCGCCTGCCCGCCCACGAACACCGCCGGGCCGATCGAGCGCGCCGGATTCACCGACACGCCGGTAACCGGGATGAACACGATGTGGATCATCACCAGCGACAGGCCGATGGCGAGGCCCGCCGCCTGGGTGATGCCGGCCTTCGACGTGGAGCCGAGGATCACCACCAGGAACACGAAGGTGCCCACCAGCTCCGCCACGATGGCCGCGCCGAGGCCGTACTGGCCGATGTAGCCCGGGCCCCAGCCGTTCTGGCCGAGGCCGGCGGTGGCCACGTCATAGCCCGCCAGCTTGCCGGTGGCGATGAGGGCGAGGATACCGGCGCCGGCGATGCCGCCGAGCACCTGGGCGATGATGTAGAGCGGAACCTCCGCGGTCGGCATGCGGCCGGCGGCCCACACGCCGACGGTCACGGCGGGATTGATGTGGCAACCGGAGACATGGCCGATGCCATAGGCCATCGACGTCACCGCCAGACCGAAGGCGAAAGCGATGGCCAGCATGCCGATGGGCGCGCTGCCATACCCGGTCAGAACGGCCGATCCGCAGCCGAAAAGCACGAGTACGGCGGTGCCAATGAACTCGGCGACGAACTTCTTCATGAGATCCCCCACTGATGGCCGCATCCCTGCGCGGCAGAAATCGATATGCCGGAATGCACTACCGCCTTGGCAGGCCCAAGATCAAGCACCCGGCAGCATCGGGACGCGCCGACGCCCTTCAGGGGTCACAGAAACGTGAAGCAGAGCGCGCCTTCGGCCGGCCAACAACCCGTTGCGCCCGCTGGACACGGACTTTTGAGGACGGCCAAAGAAGTTCCTGCAACGCAAAGTCGAAATCTTGCGATTGCGCAGTTGCAAAAATCGAGCTCGGCAAAGCCGAAGGCCGGGAACGATTTCCCGCGTTCGTGACCGGCGCAAGACGCGCAGAATCCTGCCCGAAATGTGGCCACTCCTTCGATCAAAGGAAAAGGCCCGGCGCTCGAAGGATTGGCCAAGATTGCGCCATTTCGGAATATTTGCGCAAAATGCAGTGGTGTGAAATATTGCGTGAGAATCGTCGCCAAATGAGTGGCGAATCGCAACCTCCAAGATAGAGGGGACCTCCGTGAGCGATTCTACCGCGATTACCAAATCGCCGGGCCATATCGACTGCACTGCCGACATCGTGGCCGCCTATGTCAGCAATAACAGCGTGTCCCCGGCGGAGCTTCCGGCGCTGATCGAGGCGGTGCATCGCGCGCTGGGTCAGCTCGGCGCGCCCCAGGTTATTCAGACGGAAGAGCAGAAGCCCGCCGTGCCGGTCAAGAAGTCCGTCACGCCCGAATACATCATCTGCCTGGAAGACGGGAAGAAGTTCAAGTCGCTGAAGCGCCACCTGCGCACCAGCTACGGCATGACCCCCGACGCCTATCGCGAGAAGTGGGGCCTGCCGAAGGACTATCCCATGGTGGCGCCGGCCTATGCGGAAGCCCGCTCCCAGCTCGCCAAGAGCATGGGCCTCGGCCAGAGCCGCAAGAAGGCGCCGGCTCCCGCCCGCAAGACCAGCACGCGGCGCAAGCCGGCGGCGGCCTGAGGTCTACCGTCCGTATCCGGCCGACCCGCCCGTCGGCCGGCATGATTGCTGTTCCAGACACGCTCCCCGGGGCCGGTTTCTCTCCAAAGCCGGCCAGCAGCGGACCTGATCGACAAGGCGCGCCATTCGACCTGCGAGTGGCGCGAACTTTTTTCTGGTGCCCTGATGCCGGACGCCGGCGTCAATCGTGCCCGATGGCCGCAGTGCGCGGCGGCGTCGTCGGTGCCCGCCAATCCCTCCGCATGCGGGACGGCGGCGCGGCACCAAGCGAGCCCATCATCCCCTGGCAGGCGGAAAGCGTCCCACCGGACGTGAAGCGCTGCGTTATTGATGTTCATTACGCATAGCTGACACGCGTTCAGCGCAGACCTCGGCGCCGATCCGCGAGATCGGCGGCATTCCCCCAAAGAATACCGGAAGGTAGAGCGCGCACACGCCCGAGAGGAATGGCGCGCTGCGACATGATCTTCCCGAGCGTCAGTCCTGCGGCCCGCTGCCGTCCACCGGCGGCAGGAACAGCCCGGCCTGGAAGCAGGTGCTCATGTGCTCCACCTTGGCGATGGCCCGCTGTGCCGCAATAGGCTCCAGCACCCGCTCCGCCGTCGTCTTGAAGATCGCCACCCAGCGGTCGAAATGGTCCGGCGTCAGCTTCAGCATGACGTGGGCGGAGAAGGGGTTCCCGGTATAGCGGCTGGTTCCGAGCAGCGTGCGCGACCAGAAGTTCTGCACGATCTGGTAATGACCTTCCCAATCATGGATGGCGTGGGAGAAGATCGGAGCGAGCAGGGGATCGGCGCTCGCGCTGGCGTAGAACTCCTTCACCAGCTTCTCGAGGTCGGCCTCGGTGACGTGGATCTCCACCGCAAGCTGCTCGCGCGCGCCGTCATCCGCGCCCGCCGCCCGATCGCCCAGGAGCGCTGCGATCTCGGGCGCGGCGGGACCGGCGCGGTGGTCGGTGTTGAGCGGCGGATCGAACTTCCGCACGAGATCGCGCACCGTCTGCGCCCGCAGGCGCTCGGCCGCGCGCGGCATGAAGAAGATCCGGTCGATCTTGTCTGCCTCGGCGGGATTCTGCGCGGTGAAGGCCGCCACCGCGGCGGCCATGTCTTCGGCGCCCCCAATGAAAGCGGGGTAATAATACTCGTCGATCCGGCACGCGAGGATGAACACGCCCGCCTCGGAGGGCACGCGATCGGCGGAGGAAAACTCGAACCCGGCGAACAGCAGGCGCGGGGCATCCACGCGCGGAAGCTGGGGTCCGGCTGATGCGGGGGGACCGCTCACGGCGGCCGGGCTTTCGGCAGCGGGGGCGAGGGAGGCAGCGGACGACATGGGCGGGTCCTTCTCAGCGCTGTGCGACGGCCGCTGGCGGCGCGCAAAGGGAATGACATCGGCGCTTTCGCGCGGCTTCTTCTGAAGTTGCATCCGGGCGAACCACGGCGCCTTGATCTGGATGGAGGTGCCCGGCACCACCCCGCGCACGCGGGCGCCGAGGCTCGTCGGGTCGCCTTCCGGCGGCGGGTTTTTGGGCGGCGGC
>JAFIHR010000432.1 GCA_017849325.1 Xanthobacter autotrophicus
CACCGGATGGCGCCGGTTCGACGAGCCGGCGCAGACGACGGTGCCACATTCCTGCTGGCGCGCACACAGCCGTTCCGCAAGGTCGCCCGGTAAAAAAGGCGTGTCCGTGGGCACGGTCAGGAGCGGGCCTGCCAGGCCCTGAGCGGCGAGGTGGTCGAGGCCGGCGAGCACCCCCGCCAGCGGTCCCGGCCGGCCGGGCAGGCTGTCGCCGAGGATGGCGGCGCCGACCGGGACGAGCGCCTCAAGCTCGGGCGGCACCTCGTTGGCATTGACGGCGAGGTCGCACACCTGGGGGGCGATGCGCGCCATCACATGGACGAGGAGCGGCCGCCCGGCGAGGGGGAGGAGCGCCTTGTGGGCGCCGCCCATGCGCCGGCCTTCGCCGCCCGCCAGAATCAGGCCGTGGGGCAAAGCGGCGGGCGGTTCGGAGCGGGTCGGGGAGGGATCGGCTGGCATGCCGTCTTATAGCAGACGGCCCGGCACGAGCGGGGCGGATCGTGGTCGCCCGCGAGCGGGCAAGAAAACGCCCGGCGCGATGGCCGGGCGTTTTGGTGCTTGGTCGGGCCTCATCTCTGGGACGGCGTTCCGGGCGATTGCCGCCGGGAGCCGCCGCACGCCCGTTCAGTCCACCACGGCCGGCGGCGCGGCGAGGCCGAGGCGGCGCTCGATGGCGGTGATGCGCGCGCCGACCGCTTTCCAGGTGGCGGTTTCGTTGAGCCGGCTCGGCTCGAACAGGCCGATCAGGGTCGCTGCGATGAACGGCAGGCTCTGCACCATCAAAGCGAAGGCGTAGAGGTCGATCTCGCGGATGTCGTGCCAGTTGGTGAAGGTCAGCACCAGGCCCGCCACCAGCAGCAGGCTGCCGATGATGGCCTCCGGCAGCGCCGGGAAGGAGCGCGCCGCGCCCGAGAGCCAGCCGCCGCCCTTGGCGGTGCGGGCGAAGGCGAGGTCCTTGTAGCGGAAGCCGTCCAGCACCGCCTTGGCCACCGTGAACTGCACCGCGCTCGCCGCCACCGCGGCGCCCACCATGCGCACCGGCGTGGTGGAGACGCGCAGCCGGTAGAGGCTGATGAAGTGCAGCGCGTAGATCAGGAAGGTGGCGATGATCGGCACGGTCAGCACGTGCGCCGGCACCGAGATGCCGAGGATCAGCACGAACGGCACGAAGGCGAGGGAGAACAGCGCCATGGCGGTGCCCATGGCCTCGGCGCCGAGCCAGGAGATCCAGCCCAGCACGAAGTGCCGGCGCTGCGCGGCGGTGAGCCGCGAGCGGGCGGGTAGGAAGCGGCGCCAGTGCTTCTTGATGATCTGGAAGCCGCCATAGGCCCAGCGGTGGCGCTGCTTCTTGAAGGCCTCGAAATTGTCGGGCAGCAGGCCCCAGCCGTAGCGCTTGCGGGTGTAATAGGTCTTCCAGCCGTTCTCGGCGATGGACAGGCCGAGGTCGGTGTCCTCGCAGATGGTGTCGGAGGACCAGTTGCCGGCCTCCACCATGGCGGCGCGGCGGATCAGGCACATGGTGCCGTGCACCACGATGGCGTCTTCCTCGTTGCGCTGGACCATGCCGATGTCGAAGAAGCCGGCGTATTCCGCGTTCATGGCCTCATGCAGCGGGCTGCGATCGGCGTCGCGGTGGTCCTGCGGCGCCTGGACGAGGCCCACGGTCGGATCCTCGAACATGGGCACGAGGTCCTTGAGCCAGTCCGGGCTCACCACATAGTCGGCGTCGATCACGCCGATGATCTCGGCATCGGGGGCGGTGGCATCGAGGGCGATGCGCAGGGCGCCGGCCTTGAAGCCCGAGACCTTCTCCGCATTGATGAACTTGAAGCGGTCCCCGAGCTCCGCGCAATAGGCGCGCACCGGCTCCACCATCGCCGGGTCCGGCGTGTTGTTGACGATGATGATGGCTTCGAAGTTCGGCCATTCGAGGCGGGCGAGCGCGTCGATGGTCTGCTTCAGCATGTCCGGCGGCTCGCGATAGGCGGGCACGTGGATGGAGACCTTGGGAAAGCGCTGCGGCGTCCCGCGGGGCTTCGATTCCACCAGACGCTCCGGCTCGCTGCCGAAGGCGACGGCCGCCAGCTCCTCGATCCGGTAGAGCAGCACCAGCACCAGGGGCGCCAGCAGCAGCACGGAGAGCATCAGCGTCACGTAGTCGCCGCCGCTCACGTAATGCGTCATCCAATAGTCCACCACCATGGCGACCCAGGCGGCCACCGCGTTGGCGGTGGTCACCAGAACCACGCTCTGCACCACGGTGCGGCGCGCGGCGCCGAGCAGCGGCAGGCTGAACAGCACGCCGATCAGCAGCGCGAGAACGGCGGTCTGGCTGTAGGTCTTCTCGATGATGGGGCCGGTGAGCGGGAACTTCAGGTGGCGGTCCGCGTCGAACACGCCCCAGTACTGGCCGACCGAGCCCTCGAAATTCTTCCAGGGCGAGTCGAAGGCCTCGATGATGTTGTACTCGATGCCGAGCGCGTCGGCGCGGGAGACGAAGTCGCGGATGATCTGCGCCTGCTCCATGGCGCCGGGCACCGAGGCGTCGCGGTTGAAGCCGCCGGAGGGCCAGCCGAACTCGCCCACCACGATGCGCTTGCCGGGATAGGCGGCGCGCAGCCGGTTGTAGGCATTGATGGAATATTCCACCACCTGGTCGGCGGGCACGCCCTCCCAGTAGGGCAGGATGTGGGCGAGGATGTAATCCACCTGGGAGACCAGCTCGGGATACTCCAGCCAGGTGTTCCAGATTTCGCCGGTGGTCACCGGCACGTTCACCTGCCGCTTCACCTCGCGGATGAGCGCGCCGATCTCCTCCGGCGTCTTCTCGCCGCGCAGCACGCTCTCGTTGCCGACCACGATGGAGTCGAGGTTCGAGTTGCGGTGCGCCAGCTCGATGACGTTGGCGAGCTCCTGCTTGTTGCGCTCCTCGCGGGTGTCGATCCAGGCGCCGAGCGTGACCTTGAGGCCTTCCTCGGCGGCGATGGAGGGCACCGCCTCGACGCCGCCGGTGGCGGCATAGGTGCGGATCTTCTGGGTGTAGGGCGCCACCGCCTTCACGTCGGCGCGAACCTGCTCCGGCGTGGTGGGCTTCCCGCCTTCGGGATCCATGTGCCGGCCGTAGGGCGCGAAGGACAGGCTCTGGAACCGGCCGGTGATGTCCGGCGCGGTCATCTCGGGGCGCAGCAAATACCACATCGCGGCGTGGAGACAGGTCACAACCGCAATGACCGCTGCCGCAGCAGCAAGACCCGGACGCATGGCGATGCCCACCTAGTTGGGAAAGATCCTCCCCGGACGTCGTTGCGACGCCGAGATCGTACGGCCTGAAGCGCGAAGAACCCAGGTTCCGAGGAACCCGCGGAGGGCACCGTTTCGACCTGCCCCAACGGTCGGCACGGAACCTGGGTGGCACCGTGCACTGCAACACTAACATTCTCAGGGAAGGAGATAAATCCTGACTATGGCGGGCGTTCGGCAGGGCTGCGTCCCTGCCGTGATTATCGCCGCCCGACGCCGCGCCTCGCGGATTATTGCTGGGCCGCCGGCGCCGGCGCGGGCTGCGGCGGGGCGGCGATGTAGTCGGGATTGACCCAGCACTGGTGCACCCGCTCGCCCAGCCGTTCCTGGGCCTTGGCGTCGATGTTGCCCTGCCGCACGAGGCAGCGGAAGGCGAGCTTGAGGTGCTCCGGCGGGCAGCCGAAACGCTCGTAGAGGTCGATGTGCCGGCGCGCGGTGTCCACATCGTCGCGCCAGAGCAATGCGGCAATTCGCCGCCCGGTCCAGACGCACTCCGGCAGGCCGGCGGTTCCGGGCAGCTTGGCGGCCTCGTTGAACTCGTCCACCGAGCGGCGCTGGGCAGCCTCGGCGGCCAGTTGCTCCGGGCTCTTCTGCACCTCCGCCGGCGGGCGAGGCTCGCTGGACTGCTGGGCCGCCGCCGGTGAAACGCACGCAAGAGCAAGTACGCCCGCAAGGAGCGAAAGACGGAAACGTTGCATGTCGGCCATGTTCTTCAGAGAGGAGCGGAGGGGTCCGCGGCGAGACGTTAGGAGAAGGCAGCGATTTTGTCAGCATGACGGCACGGGGCGATGGTAAACGGCAGGCAAAAAGTCGAACCGCGGTGGTCCGGTGCCGTCTTCACAGGAGCCCCCGAAGGCTCTATCTGGCCCGGGACCGCCTGCCGCTCCGGAGCCGCCATGAAGTCCCTGCCGCGCCTGCCCGTCGTCCTTGCTCTGGTCGTGGCCGGGCTTGTGGCCGGGCTGTGGATCGTCCTCGGGCGCCCCGAGCCCATGCCGCCGTCGCCGCTGGCGCAGGGGGAGAAGCTGCCCTGCGTCTCCTACGCGCCGTTCCGCGACGGACAGTCCCCCTTCCAGGAAGACCTGATCATTCCCGAGGCGCAGCTCGAGGACGACCTCGCGCGGCTGTCGAAGATCACCGCCTGCATCCGCACCTATTCCATCGAGGCGGGGCTCGACCGGGTGCCGGCGCTGGCCCGCAAATACGGGCTCTCCGTGCTGCAGGGCATCTGGGTGGGCTACGACCCGGTGCGCAACAAGAAGGAGCTCGAGGCCGGCATCAAGGTGGTGAAGGAAAATCCCGACGTGGTTAAGGGCGTCATCGTCGGCAACGAGGTCCTGCTGCGCGGCGAGATGTCGCCCATGGAGCTGTCCGAGACGATCCGCCAGGTGAAGGCCGAGGTGGGCAACATCCCGGTCACCTATGCCGACGTGTGGGAGTTCTGGGAGCGCAACAAGGGCCTTGCGGCCGACGTGGATTTCGTCACCATCCACATCCTGCCCTATTGGGAGGACCTGCCGGTCTCCGCCGCCGACGCCGGGCCGCACGTGGACGAGATCCGCCAGCACATGGCGGAGGCATTCCCGGGCAAGGAGATCCTCATCGGCGAGACCGGCTGGCCGAGCGCCGGGCGCATGCGCGAGGAGGCGCTGCCCTCGCCCTCCAATCAGGCGCTGGTGATGCACGACATCCTCGGGCTCGCCAAGCGCCAGGGCTACCGGGTCAATGTGATCGAGGCCTTCGACCAGCCGTGGAAACGCCAGCTCGAAGGCACGGTGGGCGGCCACTGGGGCCTGCTCGACGCCCGCAGCCGCACGCCGAAGTTCGCCTGGGGCGAGCCGGTGGCGGATTTCCCGGCCTGGCGCGCCAATATCGTGGCCGGAGTGCTGGCCGTGTTCGCCGCCTTCGGCGCGGCGCTCGCCGGCGCGCGGGCGCGGCAGGAGGGGGAGCGGGAGCTCGATCTTTCCTCCTGGCTCGGCGTGAGCGTCATGGCCTTCGCCGGCGCGGCGACGCTGGGCGCCGCCTTCACCAATCTCGGGCTGGAGAGCTTCAATCTCGTCGGCTGGCTGCGCAACGGCGCCTTCTTCGCGCTGGCGCTGGCGAGCGTGGTGGCCTGGCCCTGGCTGCTCGGGCGGGGGCAGGGGCTGGCGCCGCTCTCCATCCTCTTCGATCCGAAGCGGCGCGCGGCCAGCCCGCCGGCCGCCTGGCTGAGCGCGCTGATGCTGGCGCTCACCCTCGTGGCGGCGGGCATGGCGGCGCTCGAGCTGGTGTTCAACCCGCGCTACAAGGATTTTCCGGATTTCGTGCTGACCGGCCCGGTGGTGGGCGCGCTGGTGCTCGTCTTCCTGTGCCGTCCGGAGCGGGCGGGCGCCTCGCAGGCCGAGCAGCTGGGCCTTTTCGGCCTCGCGCTGGCGGGCCTCTACGTGCCGCTCAACGAGACGCTCACCAACGGGCAGGCGCTGTGGTTCGGCCTGATCTGCCTCGCCCTGGCGCTCACTCTGTGGCGGGTCCGGGCCGTGCGAAGGACAGCGTGAGCAGCATGGCGGCGAGCGCCCCGGCGATCTCGTTGTGCAGCACCAGGGCAAAGCCGGCGAACACCAGCCCCACCGCGAAGGTCGCGAGGGAGGGCCGCCAGAGCTGGATCAGCGCCGCCACCAGCGCCAGGGCCCCGAACACGTTCCAGGTATAAAGCGCGAGCACGGCGGCGCGGGAATAGCATTGGGCGGTTTCCAGCCCGGCCTCGCAGGCGAGGCGCACCAGCGCCGGCTCCACCACCAGGTAGCGCATGTAGAGCGCCCAGCCCGCCGCGCCCATGCCGAGCGGGATGAGCCAGTTCCAGGCGCGCGGACCGGGCCGGAACAAGGTGGAGGCGGAGGAGGGTGTGGCGGCGTCTGTCATGGCGGCGTCGGCTCTGGCGGATCCGGGTGGGCGCTCGCGCTTGAATAGGGTGTGGGGCGGGAGCCGTCCAGACATCTTGCAGGATACCTCCCGACCGCGCTTCCCGCCGCCGGAACATCAGGCTAAGGGGATGCCGATGACGCCTTGGAGGACGATTCATGGGTGACCGCAGCCTGCTCGTCGTGGTTCTGGCCGCCGGCGAAGGCACGCGCATGGCCTCGCGCCTGCCCAAGGTGCTGCACCGGATCGCCGGACGCACCATGCTCCACCACGTGCTCGCCGCCACCCGCGCGGCCGGCGCCACCCGCACCGCGGTGGTGGTCGGCCCGGATCGCGAGGACGTGGCCGCCGAGGCGCTCGCCCAGGTGCCGGACGCCCGGATCTTCGTGCAGCGCGAGCGGCTGGGCACGGCCCATGCTGTGCTGGCAGCGCGCGACGCTCTGGCGGACGGCGCCGACGACGTTCTGGTGCTCTATGCCGACACCCCGCTGGTGCGGCCTGAGACCCTCGCCCGCCTGCGCGCTCCGCTGGCGAACGGCGCCGCTGTGGCGGTGCTCGGCTTCCGCCCGGCCGATCCCACCGGCTACGGCCGCCTTCTGACCGACGGGCCGGCGCTGATCGCCATCCGCGAGGAGAAGGACGCCAGCCCCGCCGAGCGGGCGGTGGATTTCTGCAATGCCGGCCTCATGGCGCTGGCCGGTGATCGCGCGCTCGGCCTGCTGGAGCGCATCGGCAACGCCAATGCCAAGGGCGAATATTATTTGACCGACGCGGTGGAGATCGCCCGCGCCGACGGCGTCTCGGCGGTGGCCGAGGAGACCGGGGCGGAGGAGGTGGCGGGCGTCAACAGCCGGCTCCAGCTCGCCGAGGCGGAGGCGATTCTCCAGGACCGCCTGCGCCGCGCCGCCATGGCCGGCGGGGCGACGCTGGTGGCGCCGGAGACAGTGTTCTTTTCCGCCGATACCCGCCTCGGCCGCGATGTGATCATCGAGCCGAACGTGGTGTTCGGCCCCGGTGTGAGCGTCGGCGACGACGTGGTGATCCACGCCTTCTGCCATCTCGAAGGGGCCGAGCTGGCGTCCGGCGTCACCATCGGCCCGTTCGCCCGGCTGCGCCCCGGCACGACCCTGGCGAAGGACGTGCGCATCGGCAATTTCGTGGAGGTGAAGGCCTCGCAGGTGGAGGAGGGGGCCAAGATCAACCACCTCTCCTATGTGGGCGACGCCAGGGTGGGCGCCCATTCCAATCTCGGCGCCGGCACCGTCACCTGCAATTACGACGGATTCTTCAAGCACCGCACCGAGATCGGCGAGGGCGCCTTCGTCGGCGTCCATTCGGCCCTGGTGGCGCCGGTGACCATCGGCAAGGGCGCCTTCATCGGCACCGGCTCGGTCATCACCTCGAACGTGCCCGACGACGCGCTGGCCGTGGCGCGCAGCCGGCAGCAGGTGAAGGAAGGCTGGGCGACGGCCTATCGCGAGCTGAAGGGCCGCGCCAAGAAGGCGAAAGAGGCGTGAGCCTCCGAACGCCGGCGCACGCCTGACAGGTTCGGCAAACGGAAGTGATTGCGCGCCCGACCCTCACTGCGGGTAGAGAGGAAGCGTGCAGCGCAGCGCTGAAGGCCGGGGGCGATTCGCCTCCTCGCCCCTGCCGCGCTGCGGCCGGCCCCTGCGGCCGCCAGTGAAACAGCCAGGAGCTTTTGCCCATGTGCGGTATCGTCGGCATTCTCGGAAAGGGCGAGGTTGCGGAGAAGGTCGTCGAGGCCCTGCAGCGGCTGGAATATCGCGGCTATGATTCCGCCGGCATCGCCACCCTGGAGAAGGTCGACGGGCAGAGGTCCCATCTGGAGGTCTGCCGCGCCGAGGGCAAGCTGCGCAATCTCGACCACAAGCTGGTCAAGTTCCCGCTGCACGGCCATGCCGCCATCGGCCACACCCGCTGGGCGACCCACGGCAAGCCCTCCGAGCGCAACGCCCATCCCCACGCCACCAAGCGCGTGGCGGTGGTGCACAACGGCATCATCGAGAATTTCCGCGAACTGAAGCAGGAGCTCATCGCCGAGGGCGTCCGCTTCAGCAGCGACACCGACACCGAGGTGGTGGCCCAGCTTGTCGACCGGCAGCTTCTCGCCGGCCTGTCGCCGGTGGATGCGGTGGCGGCGGTGCTGCCGCGGCTGAAGGGCGCCTTCGCCCTCGGCTTCCTGTTCGACGGCGAGGACGATCTGATGATCGCCGCCCGGCGCGGCTCGCCGCTCGCCATCGGCTACGGCAAGGGGGAGACCTTCCTCGGCTCGGACGCCATCGCCATCGGCCCGTTCACCGACGAGATCGCCTATCTGGAGGAGGGCGACTGGGCGGTGCTCACCCGCTCAGGCGTCACCATCCATGACGAGACGGGCGCGGTGGTGGTGCGTCCCGTGCAGAAGGTGCCGGCCGGCGCGCTGCTGGTGGACAAGGGCAACCATCGCCACTTCATGGCGAAGGAGATCTACGAGCAGCCGGAGGTCATCTCCCACACCTACGGCCATTATCTCGACCTCGCGGCCGAGACGGTGATGCTGCCCGAGATGGCCCTCGACCTGGCGGCGGTGGACCACATCTCCATCACCGCCTGCGGCACCGCGCTCTATGCCGGAGCGGTGGCGGAATACTGGTTCGAGCGCTTCGCCCGGGTGCCGGTGAGCATCGATATCGCCTCCGAGTTCCGCTATCGCGAGACCCCGCTTACGCCGGGCGGGGTGACCATCGTCATCTCCCAGTCCGGCGAGACGGCCGATACCCTGGCTTCCCTGCGCTACGCCAAGGAGTGCGGGCAGAAGGTGGTGGCGGTGGTGAACGTGCCCACCTCCACCATCGCCCGCGAGGCGGACGTGGTGCTGCCCATCCTGGCCGGGCCGGAGATCGGGGTGGCCTCCACCAAGGCGTTC
>JAFIHR010000433.1 GCA_017849325.1 Xanthobacter autotrophicus
CAGCACGGCAAGGCGCGCCCGGTGGTGGTGAAGCTCGACTTCGATCGGCCGAGCCTCGACATCCTCGATCCCATCGGGCTCACGCTGGAAGTGGCGCGGCAGGTCGGCGCCCAGCTTCCCCAGACCGCGGCCGGCCTGCGGGCGGCCCGGGTTGACGCCTCGGCCCAGCGGCGCGACCAGATCACCCGGGGCGAGCGGCCCGACAGCCTGCCGGAGGTCGTTGCCGCGCCGCTTCGGAACGCCATCGCCAAGGCCAAGGGGAAGCGCCCGACGCTGATCGCCCTCGACACGCTGGAAGTGGTGCGCGCCCGCGGCGCCAGCCATCCCGAGCGGCTGCTCGCCTGGCTCGACAGCCTGCCGGGCCTCGGCCTTGCCCCGCTCGCGGTGGTGGCGGCCAGCCGGGTCGATATCTATCCCAAAGCCAAAGACGGCTCGGTCGAGAAATACAAGCTCCCGCCGCTGCCCGCGTCCGCGTCCGAGGCGCTGATGGGGCAACTCTCCCCCGGAGGCGCTCCGGTGAAGGCGCTGGGCGCCGCCCCCGCCGGGGAAGACATGATGAGCGGCTTCGCCGGCAATCCACTGGCCATGCGGGTGGTCGCCGATGTGGCGGCCGGCCGGTCCGGGTCGGAGGGCGACGCGGACGGCTGGCGGGCGGTGGCGACCGCCCTGATCGACCGGATCGTGCTGTCGCGCCTCACCGATCCCGACCTCCGGCGGCTCGTCCGGCCAGGACTGGTGGTGCGCTGGATCACTCCCGCCCTCGTCACCGAGGCGCTGGCGCCCGCCCTCGGCGTCACGCTCGCGGGGCCGGAGGAGGCCGAGCGGCTGGTGGGCGAGCTGTCGCGCCAGCAGTGGCTGTGCGAGACCATCACCCCGGAGCCCGGCAAGGGCTCCGCCTGGATCCGGGTGCGGGAGGAGATCCGGCTCCAGATCCAGCCGCTGCTCTATGCCGAGGACCCGGAGGCCTGCTTCAGGGTCAACAAGGCGGCCGCCGCGTGGTTCGAGCGCCGGCCCGAGCCGTGGATCAAGGTCGAGGCCGCCTATCACCGGCTGCAGATGATGCGCGGCGGCGCGGCCGCCCCCGCCCTCAAGCCGCGCACCGCGGCCCGGCTTGGCACCGCCACCGCCGCCGAGCTCTCGCCGGAGGCGCGCGCGGTGGTGGAGCCCATGTCGCCCATGACGCGGTCCGCCGACGAGATCACGGAGCAGAAATGGCGGGATACGGAGATCCGCGCCGTCGATCACTCCGGCGCCACCGACCTGCGCACCTATATGGAGAAGGGCGACTGGGCGGAAGCGGCGCTCATCTATGACCGCGAGTTCAAGGGGCGCGACCTCGATCCTGCGAGCAGCGCGGCCGATGCGGCGCGCACCTTCCTTTGGCGCGTGGGGCGCTGGACCGAGGCGGGCGAGCTCATGCACGCCGGCGAGGCGCCGGATCGGCCGAACGCGGTGCGCCTCCTCGACCTCGTCGCGTGGCTGGAGTTGCGCGCCGAATATGATTTCTCGGGGCTGGCCGATGAGCTGCGGCAGGCTGCTGAGGGGCGGAGCGCCGCCCCGGCGCCCGCCGGGCGCGACGACGACCTGCTGGCGGCCCTCGCCCGCATCCCGCTCTACGGCACCGGCCTCGACCTCACCTCCGGCGCGCTCGGCTTCTGCTGCGAAGCGGCCGGCGTGGCGCGCCCGGCCATCACCACCCAGCGGGCCGACCCGGTGGGCGCGGCGCTCGACCTGTGGCGCCCGCCGCCGGGAGGCGGCGGCGGGACGGCACGGCTGCTCCAGGCGGTCTCCGCAGCCAATGAGCAGCTCACGGCCCACGGCTTCGCGTGCCTGTCCGCCGGTCGGAAGGGACAGAGGGACACGGCCGCCTGCGCCCGGGCGCTCGCGGCCCTGACGCCGTACGGGGCGACGCTCCAGAGATACGAGCAATACGCGCGGGACAACAAGCTCGCGGCCCGCGCCGGACAGGACTTCACGACCCTTCGCGACGGCGTCGCACCCTATTTCGGGCTTGCGGCGACGGCCGGGCCGGGTCGGGCGACGGACGATCCCCTCGCCGCCCTGCGCGAGGTGGGCATGCTGGCGGAATGGATCGGCGCGGTGCCCGAGGCGCTGCCACAATGGGAGGCCGGAGCCGACACCGACGCCAGCGATGACGACCTCGCCCGGATGGCCGAGGCTGCCGAGCGCTTCCGCGCCACTGTCGCCGGGCACTGGAGCTATGCGGCCGGCCCGCCCGCTGGCTGGGAGCCGTTCGCGGCCGGCGATGGCGACGTCCTTCAGGCGCAGACCGCAGCGCTTCTGGCCGAACCGCCCGCGGGCGCGGCGCAGCAGGATCACGGACTGGCGCCCGGATCCTCCGACCCATCGCGGTGGGGCCGCGTGTTCGAGCGGATCCGCCAGGCGGGCTTCGCCGGCGCCCTGGCCACCGACGCCACTGCGGCATCGCCGGATCACTCGCACGACCTTGGTTTCGACGAGGAGGGAGGTTGACAGCCATGGATGACTTCACGCCCAAAGCAGGGTCCAAGCGGAAGCGTGGCCACGAGGAGAGCGCGCGGCGGCTCGACACGCTGCTCCCGCAATTCCGGGACACGGCGGCCAAGGCGATCGAATCCGGACGGATCGATCCCACGGCCTTCGGCATGACCAAGCAGAAATCGCTCGAGGGGCTTCAAGGCGGCGCGGGCAAGCTGGAGGCGTTCGGCATCGAGGCCCCTGCGCTCGAGGCCCTGGTCAAGCTCGCCGGCCGCCCGGCGCTGGTCGTGCGCAACGACCAGGTGGAGCTCCAGCCCCTCGACACCCTGCCGCCCGGCACCGACACCAAGATCAAGGCGGTGGAGTGGGCGGTGCCCTCGGTGGGGCGCGTGGAGTTCTTCAACCACGCCATGAGCTGGGGCGGC
>JAFIHR010000095.1 GCA_017849325.1 Xanthobacter autotrophicus
GGCGCTGGCGGTCTATGACCAGGCCACCTTCCGCTCGGAGCGGCTCGCCCTCGGCGCCGGCGACCGGCTGTTCGTCTTCACCGACGGCATGACCGACGCCATCAACGCCGACGAGGAGCAGTTCGGCGAGCAGCGGCTGGCCGAGGCGGTGCGCGCCTCCTGCGGTCTCGCCTCGCAGGTCTTCATCCGGCAGGTGCTGGCGACGGTGGATGAGTTCAGCGGCGGCGCGCCGCAGTTCGACGACATCACCGCCTTGGCGGTGACCATCGGCGGGCGCCCATGCGGCCTGCCCGCCGCGCCCGGCACCTGAGCGGCGCCGGGGCCTCCCGCCTGTCGCACCCCTTCGCAGCGGACCCTCAAGAAGCGAGCTGGTGAGAAACGGCCCGGGGCAGCCGAAAATCGGCTGCCCCGGGCCACGCCGCCCTGACCGGCATGCGTTAAACGCTCTCCGGGAGCCACGCGCCGCCCTCGCACCGCTCCGCCGGCCGATCGGCGCGTCCTTCCTTTAGGGAAGAATTTGCACCAGCCGAGCGCCCCCGCGCTTGGACGTGGCGGATCAACGCCCCGACCACCCCAGCGGGCGGGACTATACCTCTTTAAGTTGTGATTGGAATAGCAGTCAGAATACGGTTGTATCCGGACACCGCCGCTGCCGCTGAAAAAGCTACGGCCGGCGGACCAAGAACAGGTCCGCCGGCCGCGCTGGAACGAGATGTCCGGGTGCAGATGACCTATTCGGCCGCCAGACTCACCTGGGGCCGGGCATCGCGCACCGCGGCGTCCACATGGTCCTCGAACTTGGCGAAGTTCTCCTGGAACATGGACACGAGCTTGCGCGCCATGGCATCGAACTCGGCCTGATCGGCCCAGGTCTTGGAGGGGCAGAGGATATCCGTCTCCACGCCCGGCACGGCGGTGGGCACCTCGAAGCCGAAATAGGGATCGGTGCGGAAGCTGGCGGTCTTCAGCGAGCCGTCGAGCACCGCGGTGAGCAGGGTGCGCGTCACCTTGATGGGCATGCGCCGGCCGACGCCGAACTTGCCCGAGGTCCAGCCGGTGTTCACCAGCCAGCAATCCACCCCGTAGCGGGCGATGAGATCGCGCAGCAGGTTGCCGTAGACCGAGGGATGGCGCGGCATGAAGGGCGCGCCGAAGCAGGTGGAGAAGGTGGCCTCCGGATCCTTCACCCCCTTCTCGGTGCCCGCCACCTTGGCGGTGTAGCCGGAGAGGAAGTGGTACATGGCCTGCGCCGGGGTCAGCCGCGCGATGGGCGGCAGCACGCCGAAGGCGTCGCAGGTGAGCATGATGATGTTCTTCGGCGGCCCGGCCCGGCCGGTGGCGCTGGCATTGGGGATGAAGTCCAGCGGATAGGCGGCACGGGTGTTCTCGGTGAGGCCGCCGTCGTCGAAATCGGGCACCCGGGCGATCGGATCGAGCACCACGTTCTCAAGGATGGTGCCGAAGCGGTTGGAGGCGGAGAAGATCTCTGGCTCGGCCTCGGCCGACAGGCGGATGGTCTTCGCGTAGCAGCCGCCCTCGAAGTTGAACACGCCCTCCGGGCTCCAGCCGTGCTCGTCGTCACCCACCAGGGTGCGCTGCGGATCGGCCGAGAGCGTGGTCTTGCCCGTGCCCGACAGGCCGAAGAACAGGCAGGTGTCGCCGTCCTTTCCCACGTTGGCCGAGCAGTGCATCGGCATAATGCCCTTCTTCGGCAGGATGTAGTTGAGGAAGGTGAAGACCGACTTCTTCATCTCGCCCGCGTAGGACGAGTTGCCGATGAGCACGATGCCCTTGGTGAAGTTCACCGCGATCACCGTCTCGGAGCGCACGCCGTGGCGGGCCGGGTCGGCCTTGAACGACGGCAGGTCGACGATGGTCATCTCCGGCGCGAAGCCGTCGAGCTCGGCCCGCTCGGGCCGGCGCAGCATGGTGCGGATGAACAGGGAGTGCCAGGCGAATTCGGTGTAGACCCGTACCTTGATGGCGCAGGACGGGTCGGCGCCGCCGTAGAGGTCCTGGGCGAACAGGGTCTTGTCCTCGGCGGCCTTCAGGAAGTCCTGATGCAGCGCCTCGAACTGCGCCTCGGTGATGGCGCCGGAATTGTCCCACCAGACCTCGTTCTCGGTCGCGGCGTCGCGCACCACGAACTTGTCCTTGGGGCTGCGGCCGGTGTGGGCGCCGGTCTCGGCCACCAGGGCGCCGCCGGAGGACAGCCTGGCTTCCCGGTGCTCCAAAGCGTGCTCGTAGAGATCGGGGGCAAGAAGGTTCCAGTGCACCGCCGTGAGATGTTTGAAACCGAAGGTGTCCGCCCCGCACGCGCTATTGCGATGACCCGTCTCGAGCATCTTTTTCTCCCTCGCCACCCGGCATTCGGCCGGGGGCTCCCTCAATCGCAGACGTCTTATGCGTCATATGGCCGGCCACTCAAGACGAGCGGCGCGGCAGATTCAAGGAAATCTCGCCGCGACAAGAAAATCTTAGGCTGCGTTATCCCGTCGCGCCTGCTCCACCAGCGCGACAAGCTCTTTGCGGATCGCGCCAGCATTTTGAATCCGCTGGGAAAACCCGATCCTGCATACATGGTCGGCGGAGGCGATCTCGAACCCCTCCGGATCGACGGCGATCATCCGCCAGTCCCCGGCCGGGGCCTTCGCGAGCGCCGTTGCGTAAAGCCCGACGGCGTCCTTGTGATCGGCATTCATATGCGCGAGCACCCCCTCCTGGGCCGCGCGCAACTCCTCGGCGCCGCTCCAGTCGGTGAGGAGCTGCGCGCCCGGGACATCGACGATGCGGCCGAAGCCCTCCACCAGATGAGCGCTCTCCACGTCCATGCGGCAGAAGGCGAAATCCTTGAAATCCGCGTAAAGCGCCGCGCCCGGATGGCGCGCCAGGTAGCGCGCGCGCACCGCCGGCTCCTGCGCCACCGCCACCCGGCCCATCAGGCTCGCCCGGGGCGAATCCATGGGATCGGCGGCGCCGAA
>JAFIHR010000434.1 GCA_017849325.1 Xanthobacter autotrophicus
ATAGCCGTGCGGCTTCTGGCGCTTCGGCAGCTCCACCTTCTCCCGCGGCACGTCCTCGTAGGGAATCTTCGAGAGGAGGTGGGTGATGATGTTGAGCCGCGCACGCTTCTTGTCGTCGGACTGGGCCGCGTACCAGGGCGCCCACGCGGTGTCGGTGGCGGCGAACATCTCGTCGCGGGCGCGCGCATAATCGTACCAGCGCGAATAGGCCTCCACATCCATGGGCGACAGCTTCCAGACCTTGCGCCCGTCGTCGATGCGGCTTTCCATGCGCCGGGTCTGCTCCTCCTCCGACACCTCAAGCCAATATTTGAGCAGGATGATGCCGGATTCCACCATCGCCCGTTCCACGCTCGGCACGCCGGCGAGAAACTTCTGCGCCTGCTCCTCGGTGCAGAAGCCCATCACCCGCTCGACGCCGGCCCGGTTGTACCAGGAGCGGTCGAAGATGATGATCTCCCCCGCCGCCGGCAGGTGGGGGAGATAGCGCTGCACGAACATCTGCGACTTCTCCCGCTCGGTCGGGGCGGGCAGGGCGATGACGCGGAAGATGCGCGGGCTCACCCGCTCCATGATGGCCTTGATGACCCCGCCCTTGCCGGCGCCGTCACGGCCCTCGAAGACGATGCAGATCTTCGCGCCCGTGTGCTTCGCCCAGAGCTGGAGCTTCACCAGCTCGATATGCAGGTCCTTGAGCCGGCGCTCGTATTCCTTGCGCTTCATCGGTTCCGGCTGGTCCATGGCGCGCTCCCTTGCGCTTGTTGTTTTTCTCCGGCCCGAACGCCCGCCGGGGTCCAGGGATCCCGGCGGGAGGACGATCAGGCCCAGCTCAGGAAGAAGCCCACGTCGCCCGGCATGCCGCCCGGCCAGTCGATGACCATGGCCTTCAGCTTGTAGTGGGCGTCCCTGAGGTGGTCGCGCCACAGCTCGTAGGCCTGGCGCGGGCGGCCGGTGAGAGTGTCCGGCCAGCCGTCCTCGGCATTGTTGATGGCGCGGCCCTTGTCGGTGCACAGCGCGTTGGGGAAGCGCATGACCATGATCTCGGTCTCGCCGTTCTGGGCGGCGATGCGCATCTTGTTGGTGAGGTTGTGGGCGATCTGGTGGATCAGCTCCGGGGTCAGGTCCACCGGCTGGGCGAGGGTCTTCACCAGCTCGGCGCGGGCCTGATCCGCCTTGTCCATGGCGGCGATTTCCTTGGAGAGCTTGGCCCGCTCCAGCTCGTCCATGTATTTGCGCAGGTCGTCGGCGGTCATGAAGCTCTCGTCGCCGAGCTTGGCATTCTGCGGAATGGTCGTGTCGGTCATGGCTCGCCCTCCTATGGTGCGGTCCGGCCTCGGGTCGGGTTCATCCTCGCCGATGCTGCGTCGGCGTCCTTGCACAAGATCAATGCGGCGCCGGGGTCGACGGTCCCTCGCCGGGGCCGGGCGTGGGCGGCAGCTTCGGCCGTGCGCCGGGGCGCAGGCGCTCGCGCAGGCCCTGGAACAGCACGTAGAGCGGTGGAATGACGAAGATCCCCAGCACCGAGGCGAAGATCATGCCGCCGAACACCGGCGTGCCCACGTTCTGCCGCGCCATCTGCGCCGCGCCGGTGGCCACCACCAGCGGATAGAGGCCGAGGATGAAGGCGAGCGAGGTCATCATCACCGGGCGGAAGCGCAGGCGCGAGCCTTCGGTGGCGGCCTGAAGCAGGTCCTCGCCCTTCTCGCGCCGCTCCTTGGCGAACTCGACGATGAGGATGCCGTTCTTCGCCGCAAGGCCGATCAGCACGATCATGCCGATCTGCCCGTAGAGGTCGAGGGTGAGGCCGCCGAACACGATGGCCACATAGGCGCCGAGCATGCCCACGGTGACGGAGAGCAGCACCGGCACCGGGATGGTCCAGCTCTCGTAGAGCGCCACCAGGAACAGGAAGGCGAACAGCACGGCGAAGGCGAGGATCATCCCCGTCTTGCCCTCGGCGCGCTTCTCCTGGAACGAGGTGTCGGTCCAGGCGCCGGAGAAGCCGGAGGGCAGAGTTTTCGCCGCCACCTCGTCCATGGCGGCGAGCGCCTGTCCGGAGGACACACCCTCGGCCGGCGAACCCTGCACGGTCACCGCACGCTTGTTGTTGTAGCGGATGAGGGCCGGCGGGCCGACCTCCAGGCGCACCTCCACCAGCGAGCGCAGGGGGATCATCTCGCCGTCCTTGTTGCGCACGTGGATGCGGTAGATGTCATCCACGGACTGCCGGTCGCTGGCCTCGGCCTGAACCTGCACCTGCCAGGTGCGGCCGAACAGGTTCATGTCGTTCACATAGAGCCCGCCCAGCGAGGTCTGGAGCGCGGTGAACACGTCGTTGAGCGGCACGCCCAGCACCTGCGCCTTGTCGCGGTCCACATCGAGGAAGATCGAGGGGTTCGACGCCGAATAGGTGGAGAACACGCGGGTGAGGCGCGGATCCTGGTTGGTCGCCACCAAGAGCCCGCGCAGCACCTGCGCCAGCGCCTTCGGATCGCCGGCGCGCAGGTCCTGCAGCACGAAGGCGAAGCCGCCGCCGGTGCCGAGCCCGACGATGGGCGGCGGCGCCAGCGGCACCACCGATCCGCCCTGGATCTGGCGCATCTTGGCGCCGAGCCGGGCGAGGATGGCGGGGGTGCCGTTCTCCGCCCCCTTGCGCTCCTCGAAGGGCTTCAGCGTCACCACGATGAAGGCGGAGTTGGCCTGCGAGTAATTGTCGATGAAGTTGAGGCCGATGACGGAGGTGTAGTCCTCCACCGTATGCTCTTCCTTCA
>JAFIHR010000096.1 GCA_017849325.1 Xanthobacter autotrophicus
CCCGAGCAGCTTGCGGCCGATGGAGGCCGGCGGATCATCGGCAAAGAAATGCACCCCGGCGACGATGGCGTCCTTGGTCAGCACCAGGTCGCAGCCCTCGGGCGGGGTGAGCAGCGCGGCGTCGTCGGCCAGGCCGCGCGCACCGGGCGCTGCGGCGATGGGGCGGAAGAAGCGGGCGATGATCCGGTCCTCGCCGGTCTCGGCGGCCGATGCGCCGGCGCCGCCCCCTGTCCCCTCGCCCGGCCCGGCGGGGGCCATGTCAGCCGCCCCTCGGGCCGGCAAATTCCGCGGCGCGGATCTCGTGAGCGAGGGTGTCGAGCACCGCATTCACCATGCCGGTCTCGTCGCGGTCGAGGAAGGCGGCGGCCACGTTCACATATTCGGCGATGACGACGCGGGCCGGCACGTCGCGCTTGGCGAGAAGCTCGAAGGTGCCGGCGCGCAGCACCGCGCGCAGCACCGCCTCCACCCGCTTCAGCGGCCAGCCGGAGGTGAGCGCCCTGTCGACCATGGGATCGATCTGCCGCTGGCTCTCCAGCACGCCCTCCACCAGGGAGCGGAACAGCTTCACGTCGGCGTCGGGCATCTCGATGCCCTCCACCTCCTGGCCGAGCCAGTGGCTCTCGAACTGCGCCAGGATGTCGTTGACCGGAGTCTGGGCCAGATCCATCTGGTAGAGCGCCTGCACCGCGCCGAGGCGGGCCGCGCTCTTCTTCATGGGCTTGGCCGGCTTTGCGGGAGCGTCGGTCATGCTTCGAGCCGCCGTTTCAGCCGCATGAGGGTGAGCGCCGCCTCGGCCGCCCCGCCGCCCTTGTTGCCCTCGGTGACGCGGGCGCGCGCCCAGGCCTGCTCCTCGGTGTCCACGGTCAGGATGCCGTTGCCCACCGGCAGCGCGTGCATCAGCCCCACCTCGGTGAGGCCGCGCGCGGATTCCCCGGCGACGATCTCGAAATGATAGGTCTCGCCGCGGATGACGCAGCCGAGCGCCACCACCGCATCCACCGCCGCGCCGGTGACGTCGGCGGCATCGAGGGCGATCTCGGCGGCCACCGCAATCTCCAGCGCGCCCGGAACGGTGATCACGTCGATCTCGACCCCCGCCGCCGTCAGCACCGCCTTGGCGCCGGCCAGAAGCTCGTCGGCGATGGCGTCGTAATAGCGCCCCTCGATGATGAGCACCCGCGCCCCGTCGAGGGGCTCCTCGATCCTGTTCGCGCTGTCGGCGCGCGTCGTCGTGACCATGGGATGGATCTCCGCCTTGGGCCGGAAGGCCTACTCGCACGGCGGGGCGGGCGCAAGGCGAAGCGTGTCCCCCCGTCACCCCGCGCCGCCGCAGCCATGTCGCATTCGCGCAAGTTGTGCACTAGATGAAGGCTCGGCGCGCGATGGGCTCGGAACTTCCGTCGCGCGCCGGATCAGGGCGGAGGCGGATTGTGACAAGGGATGAGCGCATCCTGAAATATGTCGCGCGGCAGGGCGCGGCGCCAAAAACCGCGACCTCCGGCACCATCGGCATCGAGATCGCGCCTTTCTTCAACCCGCTGCTGCCCAAGGCGGCGGGCCATCCGGTGCTGGTGCTCGATGTGCTCGACCGCGACGGCCTGCGCCGCCAGGCGATGGAGGTGCGCAAGGTCAGCGCCGCGGTGGCCGATGGCATCGAGGAGGTGGACATGGTGGGCAGCGCCTGCGAGATCGCGGCGCTGGCCGGGGCGAAGGGCATCGCCGGCCAGGTGGGCTACATCGTCTCGTCGCACAATTTCGAGCATCTGCCGAACCCGGTGAAGTTCCTCGAAGGCGCGGCGGCCGTGCTGGCGCCCGGCGGGGTGCTGAGCATGGCGGTGCCGGACTATCGCGCCTGCTTCGACCATTTCCGCTTTCCCACCCGCCTGTCCGACTGGCTGGAGGCCTATTTCGAGGATCGCGCCAAGCCCTCCCCCGCCCAGCTCTTCGAAGGTGCGGCGAGCCGCGCCGGCTATGTGCGGCCGGGCCGGGCGGACGTGCTGACGAGCTGCGACCTGTCGCGGGAGGACTGGCGGCATTTCGTGCCGGACGAGACCATCGACGCCGCCTTTTCGGCCTGGCGCCGGGACCTCGCGGCGACCGACCTGCCCTATGTGAACACCCACTGCTCCGCGCTGTTCGGCGAGACGGCGGAGCTGATGGTGCGCGACCTCATCCACCTCGGCCTCGTGGAGCTGGAGGTGCTGGAGGTCAGCGGCACGCATACCGCCGAGTTCTACATCCATTTGCGGAAGCCCGAGGCGGGGGCGCGGCCCGCAACAGATGCGGCGGCCTATTATCGCTGCCGGGCGGAGCTGATGCGGCAGATCAGCGGACGGATCGGCGCGGCGGGCTATCCCTCCGGCCCGGTGACCGCCGTCCGGCGCTGGCTGCGCACCGCCCGCCACCGGCTGAAGGGCCGGGCAAAATAGGCGCCGCGCCCGCCCTGCCTCAGGCCGAGTGCGGAAACTCCGCGAGACGGGCGGCGTAGCGAGCCATCACGTCGGCCTCGAAATTCACCCGGTCGCCGGTCTTCACATTGCCCCAGGTGGTCACCGCCAGGGTGTGGGGGATCAGCAGGCAGGAGAAGCGGGTGCCGTCCACCTCGTTCACCGTCAGCGAGGTGCCGTCGAGGGCCACCGAGCCCTTGGCCGCCACGAAGCGGGCGAG
>JAFIHR010000097.1 GCA_017849325.1 Xanthobacter autotrophicus
CCGATGCTGGCGAAGTCGTCGGCGCCGTCGCAGATCTCGTGGGCGGCACGGATGGTCTTGATGAGCGCCTTGTTGTCGGCGATCAGCTCGTTGAACATCGCCTCGGGCGAGACGAAGCCGTCGGTGTTCTCCTTCAGCGTGGTGAGCTTCAGGATCTCGCTGTAGGCGTGGATGGTGGGGGCGCCCAGCTTGCGCACGCGCTCGGCCAGCGGATCGAACATGGGCTCGACGGTCACCGCCTGCTCGTCGAGCAGCAGGTGATAGTCGCGGAAGTGCTTGCCGGTCACGTGCCAGTGGAAATTCTTGGTCTTCAAATAGAGCACGAACGCATCGGCCAGCACCTTGTTGAGCGCTTCGGCCACCTTGGCCACCTTGGCGGGCTCGAGGTCCGTGGGCGTGGCGAGCGCGGCAGCCTTGGGCGACTTCTTGGACAAGGAACGTACAACGGCCATAGGGAAGCTCCTCAATGCAGGACGACAAACACTGTATCAAGTCGTCCGCTACGGCAAAGGTTCCACGCCCATAGCCGGGTCACATTGCGCCCGGTCAAAATAGAATGCCTCAAAAGTCCAAGTAGCTGAACCGGATCGGCGCCACCACGGCCGGCACACAGCGCAAGATCGCTCGGCCCTCACCCCTGAAGATGGCTCCGGATACACAACCGCAGATCGCCCACGCATGTCCGAGGCGCAGCTTTTCTTGAGCCACCCTATCGGGGTATTCTCGCGTTAAGCCAAATGCTTAAGGGTGCCGCCCGAGGCGCGCGGCGATGCCCCGCCGGGATCCGGCCTGCCGCCGCCCTTTCGCCCTCACGTGCCCCACACCCGCGGCAGGGGCGCACCGCGCAAAGCGCCGATCAGCGGCATCGCGGCGCGGCGCAATGCCTCGGTATCGCGCGCCAGGAAGCGCGTCGCCAGGAGCCCGTTCCAGGCGCTGGCACCGCAGTCGGCGCCAGTCGCGTCCAGCAACGCGCGGGCCTCGTCGAGCCGCGATTCGGCATCGGGCGCGATGTAGAGCACGGTCGCCAGCACCCGGTTCCCCGCCGCGACCGCCGGGCGGTCCAGCAGAGCGGCGATGGGGCCGGCGAGGCGCAGCGCATCGGCATAGACCAGCGCACCGCCGCGCCGGATCCGCCAGTGATCAGTGAGGCGCCCCTCCGCCATGGCGTCGCCATGGGCGAGGCGCCCCAGCACCAGCGCCTCGAACGACAGGAAGGTGCTGTTTGGCGCGAGGTCCACCTCATAGCGCCGCGCGAGCCGGGCGCGGTCGAACAGGATGGTCTCCTGCGGCAGCCAGTCGAGCCGCGCCGCCTCCGCCACGGCGAGGCGCACCTCCACCTCGGCCTCCGGCCCGTCGGAGCGATAGACCTTCTCCGCCGCCGGCGTCGTCAGGGTGAGGCGGGTTCCCGGCCCGGCCGTGGCGGCGATGGTGAAGCGATCGCCGCAGGCCATGCCTCCGGCGGTGTTCACCAGCACCGCTTCGAGCCCCGCGCCGCCGCGCGGCAGCCGCACCCGGAGCGCGCCCGATTCGGCGAGGTCGTCGAGGCGGGTGACGCCGCCGTGGAGCGCCGTCCCGATCCGCGCCGCGCCGAGGCTGCGCTGGCGCACCGAGTGCTCCGACGCGCCTCCAGGGGCGAGCGACGGCGACGGGTCGGGGACCGGCCGATCATCCATTGTGCTCCTCGCCCTCCCGCCCTGCCCGTTCCGCTCCGGCCGCGCCGGCGGGGCGCACCAGTGCCCCGGACCGGAGCGCCGGCGCCGCGCCGCCAGCTGATTTCTGCGGCGCATCTTTTCCCGCCGCAAGCCTCCCCTTCGCCCGGATTGGCCGGCTGCGTGCATCGGCCATCGGCAATGGGACCTTGACGGCGCGCGGCACTCGGCATTCCGTGCGGCCGGCACAGGAACGGAGGAGCAAGTGGACGACCTGATCACAGGCTACAAGCGGTTTCGCGAGGTGGCATGGCCGGAGCGCAAGCAGACGTTCGAGCGGCTCGCAGCCCGGGGACAGAAGCCGGAAACCCTCGTCATCGCCTGTTCCGACAGCCGCGTTGACCCGCAGATGATCTTCGATGCCGGCCCCGGCGAGATGTTCATCGTGCGCAACGTGGCCAATCTGGTGCCACCCTATCAGCCCGACGCCAATTATCACGGCACCTCGGCCGCCATCGAATTCGCGGTCCGGGTGCTGAAGGTGAAGCATGTGGTGGTGATGGGCCATGCCCAGTGCGGCGGCGTCCATGCGCTGCTCGAAGGCGCGCCGCCGGAAGCGGGGGACTTCGTCGGCAACTGGATGACCATCGCCGAGCCGGCCCGCCGCATGGCCCAGGATGCCAGCATCCCGCCCGAGGCGCGCCAGCGCTTCTGCGAGCAGTGCTGCGTGAAGCTGTCCCTGTTCAACCTCGGCAGCTTCCCCTGGGTGGCCGAGCGGGTGGCGGCGGGCGACCTGAAGCTGCACGGCGCCTATTTCGGCGTCGCCACCGGCCAGCTGGAGCAGCTCCAGGAGGACGGCACGTTCAAGGTCACCGCGGTGTAGCGGCGCCCGGCCTCCGGGCGGGGCGAGCGGACGGACCAGGCCGGCGGGCCGCCCCTGAGGGTGGGCCGCCGGCCGCGGCGCGATGGAGCGGAGAGAGCGGGATGGGAGACAGCATGACGCCAGATGCGATCACCGAAGCGCCCCCCGCCTCGGCGCCGTCCGCCTTCATGGGTCGGCTCGGCCACGAGCCGGTGGCCGACATCGTCGAGCTACTCAACACCAAGTCGCTCGACGAGGCGACCGAGGTGATCGCGGCCATGCCGCTGCGCTGGGCGGTGGAGGTGCTGGACCAGCCCCAGTTCCACGATGCCTCGGACGTCATCGCCGCGCTGCCGCAGGACAAGGCGGTTCCGCTCCTCGAAGGCATGTCCGCCGACCGTGTCGCCGACGTGCTGCGCTGGATCGACGAGGAGCCGCGCGCCCGCCTGCGGGCCGGCCTCAGCGCCGAGACGCGCGCCTCCATCGATCGCCTGATGTCCTATCCGGAGGGCACCGCCGGCGCGCTCATGACCACCGAGTTCGTCAGCGTGCCGTCGAGCTGGACCATCCAGCAGACCCTCGACCACATCCGCCGGGTGGAGCGCAGCCGCGAGACCATCTACGCCATCTATGTGCTCGACCCGGCGAGCCGCCGCCTCGTCAACACCGTCACCCTGCGCCGGCTGATCTCCGGCGCGTCGGACGCCCCCATCCTGTCGGTGGCCCAGCCCTACGCGCCCATCACGGTGCCGCCGTCCCTGCCTCAGGAGGAGGTGGCCCGCACCATCTCGAAATACGATTTCCTGTCGGTGCCGGTGGTCGATTCCACTGGCCACGTGATCGGCATCGTCACGGTGGACGACGTCATCGACGCGATGATCGAGGAGCAGTCCGAGGACGTCCAGCGCATGGGCGGCATGGAGGCCATCGACGAGCCCTATTTCCGCGTCTCCTTCCTGGAGATGATCAAGAAGCGCGGCGGCTGGCTGGCGGTGCTTTTCCTCTCCGAGATGCTCACCGCCAGCGCCATGCAGGCCTATGCGGACGAGCTGGAGAAGGCCATCGTGCTGGCCCTGTTCATCCCCCTCGTCATGAGCTCGGGCGGCAACTCGGGGTCGCAGGCCACCTCGCTCATCATCCGCTCGCTGGCGCTGGGCGAGGTGAAGCTCGCCGACTGGTGGCGGGTGGCGCTGCGCGAGCTGCCCACCGGCATGGCCCTCGGCGCCATCCTGGGTCTCATCGGCGTGCTGCGCATCACCATCTGGCAGACCGCCGGCATCTTCGATTACGGCGAGCACTGGAAGCTGCTGGCGGTGACCATCGGCGCGGCGCTGGTGGGCATCGTCACCTTCGGCTCCATGGCCGGCTCCCTGCTGCCCTTCGCCCTGAAGCGGCTGGGCTTCGACCCGGCCGCGGCGTCGGCGCCGTTCATCGCCACCCTCGTGGATGTGACCGGCATCATCATCTATTTCTCGGTGGCGTGGCTGTTCCTGCGCGGCACCCTGCTCTGAGGCGGGGATTCGGCCGGCGGGCGCGTCTGCGGGACGAGCCGGGTCTGGTCTTGCGCGACGTGAAGGACTGTCGGTGGGGCGGGGAATGGGGTGGCCTTTGGCCAGCTGGTCGGAGTGGCAGGATTTGAACCTGCGACCCCCACGTCCCGAACGTGGTGCGCTACCAGACTGCGCTACACTCCGATCCAGGCGGCTGCCTCTAGCACGCGGCGCAGCGAAGAAGCAAGAGGGCGGTGACCCGCATCGGCGGTTTCCGTCCTGCCATGCACAGGCGGGGGTGCGTCCGCCGGACTCCGGCCCGCCGCACGGTGGGCGGTTTCAGGGCGCCCCGCGGCAACGGGCACCCGCATCGCACCCTTGTGATGGCCGTCTACGGGGGCCGAACGGGGGGCCGATCGGTCCCCATGGAGCGTTTGAATACCTCCGGCCTCGCCTTCCCCAACGGCCCGAAACCCACAGAGCAGGCTGCTTTGACCGGCGTCGCTTGAACGGGGGAGGACCCCATGCCATAGGTGCCGTCTCCGCCGCCCACAACGTGCGGAATCAAGGCATTGGAATCTGGAGTGAAGTCTCATGGCGACGGACGGTTTCGCGAGCGGTCTCCTGAAGGGCAAGCGCGGGCTGATTCTCGGTGTCGCCAACAATCGTTCCATCGCCTACGGCATCGCCAAGGCCGCGCGCGCCCACGGCGCCGAGATCGCCCTCACCTTCCAGGGTGAGGCGCTGAAGAAGCGCGTCGAGCCCCTCGCCGTCGAGCTGGGCGGCCATGTGGTCGGCCATTGCGACGTGACCGAGCCGGACACAATCGACGCCGTCTTCGCCGAGGTGGAAAAGCTGTTCGGCAAGCTCGACTTCGTGGTCCACTGCATCGCCTTCTCCAACAAGGACGAGCTGGACGGCCGCTACGTGGACACGACGGCGGACAATTTCACCAAGAGCCTGTTCATTTCCTGCTATTCCTTCACCGCCATCGCCCAGCGGGCGGAAAAGCTGATGACCGAGGGCGGCTCGCTGCTCACCCTCACCTATTACGGCGCCGAGAAATGGATGCCCCATTACAACGTGATGGGCGTCGCCAAGGCGGCCCTC
>JAFIHR010000098.1 GCA_017849325.1 Xanthobacter autotrophicus
GCGGCGGCATAGGCGGCGCGGTCTTCCGCGCTGGTGGTCTCGGTGGCGGCGACGAGGATCAGGTCGTCGAACCCCGCGCCCGGCGCGAGGCGGGAATAGGGCACGCCGGCAAGGATGCCCCGAGCCGCGAGCTGCTCCACCACCTCCGCCGCGTCGCCTGGCACGCGCAAGGTGAACTCGTTGAAGAAGGTGCCGTTGAGCACCTTCGCGCCGGGCACCTCGGCGAGCCGGTCGGCGAGGTCGCAGGCGGCGGCATGGTTCGCCCGGGCGAGCCGCGCGAGGCCCTTCTGGCCCAGCAGCGTCATGTGGATGGTGAAGGCCAAGGCGCACAGGCCCGAATTGGTGCAGATGTTGGAGGTGGCCTTCTCGCGGCGGATGTGCTGCTCGCGGGTGGAGAGGGTGAGCACGAAGCCGCGCCGGCCTTCCGCGTCCACCGTCTCGCCGGCGAGGCGCCCGGGCATCTGGCGCACGTATTTCTGCCGGGTGGCGAACAGGCCCACATAAGGCCCGCCGAAGTTCAGCGCATTGCCGATGGACTGGCCCTCGCCCACCACGATGTCCGCCCCCTGCGCGCCCGGCGGCTCGATGAGGCCGAACGACACCGCCTCGGTGACCACGCAGATGAGCAGCGCACCTGCCGCATGCGCCGCCTCGGCGATGGGCTTCAGATCCACCAGATGGCCGAACACGTCGGGGCTCTGCACCACCACGCAGGACACCGTCTCGTCGATGAGCGCGAGGAGGTCCTCGCCCCCCTCGGGCACCGGACCGAAGGCCACCACCTCGTCCTCGCCATAATGGGAGAGGGTCTCGATGGTGGCGCGGTAATGGGGGTGCAGGTTGCCGGCCAGCACCGCCTTGCGGCGCCTGGTGACCCGGTGGGCCATCAGCACCGCCTCGGCGGCGGCGGTGGAGCCGTCATACATGGAGGCGTTGGCCACCTCCATGGCGGTCAGCTCCGCCACCTGGGTCTGGAACTCGAAGAGATATTGCAGCGTGCCCTGGGCGATCTCGGGCTGGTAGGGCGTGTAGGAGGTGAGGAATTCCGAGCGCTGGATCAGATGGTCCACGCTCGCCGGCACGTGGTGGCGATAGGCCCCCGCGCCGAGGAAGAAGGGCACGGAGCCCGCCGCCACATTGCGCGCGGCAAGGCGGGAGAGGAGGCGCTCCACCTCCATCTCGCTCTTGGCCGGCGCGAGATCCGGCAGCTGGACCTGGCGCTTGTCGGCGGGAATATCGACGAAGAGATCGTCCACGGAGGCGGCGCCGATGCGCGCCAGCATCTCGGCGCGGTCTTCGGGCGTGAGGGGCAGGTAGCGCATGGGCTCTAGGATCCGGCGTCAGGCCACGGAAAAGCGCGGGACGATCACGATCTCGGCCCGCAGCGAATAGGCCACGATGCATTCCCCGTGGGCCTTGTGGTGGATCTCCTCCACGTCGGCGGTGGTGGGCACCTTGTCGCCGGAGAAGACCATGGTGGGATTGAGGGTGATCTTCGAGATGAAGTTCTTGCCCTGCTCGTTCTTGGTCATCACGCCCTCGGCGGCGTCCTCGTAGCTGTCCACCGTGAAGCCGGCCTTGCGGGCGAAATCGAGGGCATAGAGCATCTGGCAGGAGGAGGCCGCCGCCACCAGCGCCTCCTCGGGATCGATGGCATCCTCGCGGGACAGCGGCGGACGCACCGCCTTGGGGTCGGACGAGCCCGGCACCTCGATGCCGTCGAACGCCCACACGTGGCCGCGGGAATAGCGCCCGTCGGTGAAGGCGGCGTCGCCCCGGCTCCAGCGGATGGTGGCTTGATAGTCGTGCGCCATGCCGGTCACTCCACCGTTTCGAGGAAGGCCTTGTAGGCCTCCTCGGTCATGAGGTCGTCGAGCTCGGTGGCGTCGGACACCTTGAGCTTGAAGAACCAGCCCTTGCCCTCCGCCTCCTCGTTCACGGTGCCGGGAGCGCCCTCCAGCTCGGCGTTCACCTCCACCACCTCGCCGGAGACGGGGGCATAGACGTCGCTCGCCGCCTTCACGCTCTCCACCACGGCGGCTTCCTTGCCCTTCTCGACCACGCGGCCGATTTCCGGCAGCTCCACGAACACCACGTCGCCGAGCTTGTCCTGGGCGAAATGGGAGATGCCGACCACGGCGACGTCGCCGTCGAGGCGGACATATTCATGGTCCTTGGTGTAGCGGGTGGTGCTCATCGATCAGGCCCCTTTGGAAGACGTCTTGCGGTAGCGCGTGGGCACGAAGGGCAGGGATGCCACCCGCGCCTCCAGCGCCTTGCCGCGCACCATGAGGTGAAGCGGGGTGCCGGGCGCCGCGAGCGCCGGCGGCACGTAGCCCATGGCGATGGGCCGGCCGAGGGTGGGCGCGAAGCCGCCCGAGGTGACGCGGCCGACGACGGCCTCCGGACCGCCGCCCGCCTGGGCGATCTCGGCCCCCTCGCGGGCGGGCGCCCGTCCGGCCAGATCGAGGCCGACGCGCACCCGCGACGGGCCCTCGGCCAGCTCGCGGGCGATGCGTGCCGCGCCGGGAAAGCCCCCCTCCTCCCGCCGCCGCTTCTGGATGGACCAGGTGAGCGCGGCCTCCACGGGGGAGGTGGAAAGGTCGATGTCGTGCCCATAAAGGCAGAGCCCGGCTTCGAGGCGCAGGCTGTCGCGGGCGCCGAGGCCGATGGGCTTCACCTCGGGCGAGGCGAGGAGGGCGTTCCACACCGCCGCGGCCTTATCCGCGGGAATGGAGAGCTCGAAGCCATCCTCGCCGGTATAGCCCGAGCGCGAGACATGCACCGGCAGTCCGTCAAAGGCGAGCGGCCCGGCCTGCATGAAGCCGAGCGCCTCCGCCCCGGGACAACGGGGCGCGAGCACGGCCGCCGCCTCCGGCCCCTGAAGGGCGATCAGCGCCCGGTCCGCCAGCGGCACGAGCCGGACGCCCTCCGGCAGGCGGGCGGCGAGATGGGCGAAATCCACGTCCTTGCGGGCGGCGTTCACCACCAGCAAGAGCCGGCCCTCCTCGTCCTCCGGCAGCGGCCGGGTGACCATCAAATCGTCGATGATGCCGCCGTCGTCAGCCAGAAGCTGGGAATAGCGCTGCTGGCCGCGCTTCAGATTGAGGATGTCGGCGGGAACGAGCGCCTCCAGCGCCCGCGCTGTGGTGGCATGGTCGGGGCCTTCGAGCACCGCCTGGCCCATGTGGGAGACGTCGAACAGGCCCGCATGGGTGCGGGTCCACGTGTGCTCGGCGATGATGCCTTCGGCATATTGCACCGGCATCTCATAGCCCGCGAAGGGCACGAGGCGGGCACCGAGGGTCTTGTGGCTGCCGTGCAGCGGGGTGAACAGGAGGGTTTCGGACGGCTCCGCCATCGAGGGCTCCGCGAACGAGTGCGCCACAGGTCGAGATCCGCCGGCGCGGATCAGGAATTAAGGCGCCCCCTCTGTCTGCGGAACCTGAGAGATTTCGCCACGGCCGTGTGGACCGGCCGGGCTTACTCCTTCGGTGAGCGCCGCGCGGGCATGAACCCGCCGCGCTGCTTTCCAGAGCGTCGTCCCCCTGCGGCCCTTTTGCCTGAGCGGTTCCGGGGCGGTTGCGCCTTCGGCGCCGGCCTCATGCCTTCCCGAAAGGAAGTCACAGCCGGTCTCTCCCGCAGGGATCGTCCGAATGATGCGACATGCAGGCCCGCGCCTCCCCGGAGGGCAGCGCGATTCCCCATCTCGCGGTCGCGTTGCAGCATAGGCAAAGTCGCGGCCCCGTCAACGCGGGGCGGGAGGCCGGATGACGGTGCGCACCGCGCCGGCACGTCGCAAAAGGTTAACAAAAGGTTTCACGTGAGACATTTCATCGCCCGCTTGCCTTTCCGTCCGCTCTCCTGTAGCAACGCTGGCTTCGAACCGGCCGGCGAAAAGGGCTGCCGCGACGGTTCCGACCGCTCAACAGCAACAAGAGGCTGAGCGTCCCCCGC
>JAFIHR010000099.1 GCA_017849325.1 Xanthobacter autotrophicus
CCGTCGGGCTTGGACCCGGCCTCGGGCTTGGCTTCCGGCTTCGCCTCGGTGTCGGGCTTGGCGGCCGCGGTTTCCGTCTCGGGCTTCTTGGACGGCTGGGGCTTGCTGCGCACCACGCGCTTGCGCTCCGGGGCCGACGCCTTGCGCGCCACGGACTGGATCGAGGCGATCACTTCCGCATGCAGGCCCGGCGACTTCTCGATGTTGAAATGGTCGAGCGAGCCGACCGAATCGAGATTGCGGTTGCTCAGCGAGCCACGGAAGCCGGCGCCCTGCGTCAGCCGTTTCCCGTAGCCATTGTTCGACTGGTAGTAGTTGATGAAACGACCGCGGGCGGGGCCGACGGAGGTGACACCCACAGGATCGAAGGTGAACACGAGGCTCGCCGGGGTGCCGAGGGCGGTGAGGCGCTCGGCCATCTCGATGGCGGCATCCGCGCCCAGGGAGTGGCCGACGATGATGATGGGCGCGCCGCCGTTGGCCCGGCTCTCCGCACTCGCCTGCGCGGCGAGAGACGGCCACTGGCCGTATTCATGGACTGTCGCCTCGATGCCGCGCGCATTGAGCTTGTCGGCCAGGGAATCCATGCCGAGGGAAAACACGTTGGCGAGGCCGCGCAGCAGATAGACGTGCCCGCTGCTCTGCGCCGCGGTCGCGGACCGCGCGCCGATGGGGACCAGGATCAGCGCTGCGAGGAGCGCCATGGCAAAACGCAAGCCAGACGTCATGGGATCACCGCCGTTATTCATCCTCGTTTTTTGCCGCCAAATCCGGCGAGGGGCAATGGTGGATTGGTTATCCGGCGCACGGCCGCGGGGGAGCGGGGGCGTTTTCGCGACAAGCGTTGCCCATGTGCATCAGCAGGCTTTGCGCGCAGCGCGTGCCGCTGCTGGTGTGGCGCTTCCAGGAATTGAATACTTCGATGTGCAAATCTGCGAATTTGGCCGGCGGAGAATCTGTGCGTCCTTGGGATTGCGGCGTAAACTGCCGGAATTCCGTTCGAAAACATAAGGTCACGGCAAGTGACGCGACGGCGGGAGGAGTCCAAAATGCCGCTGGCGCATTCGGCCAAGGCGGCCCCGCAGCCGAGCGTTTTGCTCCCGGGGAGAGAGCGCCTGGGAAACCTGATGCCCTCCGGCGCCACCTCGGACGAGGAGGAGCCGGCGCAGCGCACGCGCTCCAACATGCCGCCGGAAGCGCCGGCCCCCGATGCCGTCGTCCTCGTCGCCATGGTGTCCGGCCTGTCGGGCGCCGTCATGGGCTTCCTGTTGGCGGGCGCGGCGACGCCGCTGGTGGTCGGCGTCCTGCTCTTTCTGGCAGGCGGCATCGGCGGATGGACCGCAGCGCGGGTGTGCTCCTGAGCGCTATTTCCTTGGCCCGCGGGCCGGAGCAAAGCATCATCTGGCGAACGCTCCGCCCCACCCGGCGGGCGCGCTGATTCGCGAGCCGTCACCATGGCATTCCTGACATGAAGACAGTGACCTGCATCGACGATCTGCGGCAGCTGGCCAAGGCGCGGGTGCCCCGCGCCTTTTTCGACTATGCCGATCGCGGCTCCTACAGCGAGCAGACCATCGCCGCCAACAGCCGCGACCTGTCCGCCATCACCTTCCGTCAGCGGGTGATGGTGGATGTCTCCGACCGCGACCTTTCCACGCCCATCCTGGGCGAGACCGCGTCGCTGCCGCTGATCCACGGGCCGACCGGGCTCGAGGGCATGCAGCATGGCGACGGCGAGATCCTCGCGGCGCGCGCCTGTCAGGACGCGGGCATTCCCTTCTGCCTCTCCACCATGTCCATCTGCTCCATCGAGGACGTGGTGGCGGCGGTGGCCAAGCCCTTCTGGTTCCAGCTTTACGTGATGCGCGACCGCGGCTTTGCCCGCTCCCTGATCGAGCGCGCGGCGGCGGCGCGGTGCAATGCCCTGGTGCTGACCGCCGACCTCCAGATCATGGGCCAGCGCCACCGCGACATCAAAAACGGCATGACGGTGCCGCCGCAGATCCGCCTCGCCAACCTCGTCGACATCGCCACCAAGCCGCGCTGGGCGCTCAGCGTGCTGCGCGGGCGGCGCAAGACGTTCGGCAACCTCGCCGGCCATGTGAAGGGCGCCGAGGGGGTCAATACCCTTGCGCAATGGATCGCCGGCCAGTTCGACCCGTCGCTGAGCTGGGACGACATGGCCTGGGTGCGCAGCCTGTGGCCGGGGCGGCTCGTGGTGAAGGGCATCCTCGATCCGGACGACGCCCGGCAGGCGGTGGCGTGCGGCGCCGACGCCATCGTCGTCTCGAATCACGGCGGGCGGCAGCTCGACGGCGCACCGTCCAGCATCGCGGTGCTGCCGCGCATCGTCGATGCGGTGGGCGACCAGACCGAGGTGATGTTCGACGGCGGCATCCGCACCGGCCAGGACATGGCGCGGGCGCTCGCGCTGGGCGCGCGCTCCTGCATGGCCGGCAAGGCCTTCCTCTACGGCCTCGGCGCCGGCGGGCAGGCGGGGGTGGCGAAGGTCATCGAGATCCTGCGCAAGGAGCTGGACGTCACCATGGCGCTGACCGGCGTCCGGCGCATCGCCGAGGTGGACCGGCGCATCCTCTTCAGTTGAGGCCGACCGCCCTCAGGGCGCGACCCGGACCGGCGTGTCCGGCGCGAGGCGCGCCAGCAGCCGGCGCAGGTCGTCCGGCCGCAGGGCGATGCAGCCTTCCGTGGCGGCGAAGCGGTCGCGGCCCGCGTTCCGGGCGACATGGATGAAGACCGCCGAGCCCCGCCCGCGGATGCGCGGGCGCGTGTTGTGGTCCAGCACCAGCACCATGTCGTAGAGCCCGTCGTCGCGCCACATGCGCTCGTGGGACGCGGCGAACGGCAGGTGGACGGGGCGATTGTAGCGCCGGTCGCCGGGGGCGTCGCACCAGCCGTCGGCCCGGGCGATCGGCGCGAGGGGCAGGCGCGTCACCGGCCGGGGGGCGCGATCGGGCCGCCACAGGGCACGCACGATATGCCAGGTGCCGGCGGGGGTGCGGCCGTCGCCCTCGCGCTTGTCGAAGGCGACGCCGGAGCGCCCGAGGGCCACTGGAATGGTACGTCCGAATGCGCTCAGGAGCCCCTCGTGCCGCCGGCCCGGACGGCGGCGGACGGTCAATTGCGGGATGCCCACAGAATGTGCCTCCGGTTGCCATACTTTGGTACCATTTAATGCCCTGAAACGCTTGGAATTTTGCGCACGGACATGCACATGCTGTACTGGCGCGATTCGCCTGCCCGCAAGGGCCGAGGAGGATGGAATGCCCAATGCGTGGAAAATCCTGGTGGTCGAGGACGACCCGGAGCTGCGCGATGCGCTGATCGAGCAGCTGGCGCTCCAGGACGAATTCGAGCCCATCGCCGCCGAGACCGCCTCCGAGGCCATCGAGGCCGGCAAGAACGGCGCGGTGGATCTCGTGATCATGGACGTGGGCCTGCCCGACATGGATGGCCGCGACGCCGTGCGGCAGATGCGCAAGAACGGCTTCAAGGCGCCGATCCTCATGCTCACCGGCCACGACACCGACGCCGACACCATCATGGGCCTGGAGGCGGGGGCCAACGACTATGTGGCGAAGCCCTTCCGCTTCGGCGTGCTGCTGGCCCGGCTGCGCGCCCAGATGCGCTCCCACGAGGCGAGCGAGGACGCGGTGTTCGCCATCGGCCCCTATTCCTTCCGGCCGGGCGCCAAGCTGCTGCTGACCGAGCGCGGCTCCAAGATCCGCCTGACCGAGAAGGAGACCGCCATCCTGCGCTATCTCTACCGCGCCGGGAAAACCCCCGTGCCGCGCGAGACCCTGCTGCAGGAGGTGTGGGGATATAATTCCGGCGTCACCACCCACACGCTTGAAACCCATATTTACCGTTTGCGCCAGAAGATCGAGCCTGATCCGTCCAACCCCACCCTGCTCGCGACCCAGGCGGGAGGCTACAAGCTCGTTCCGTAGCGGCCGCAGCCTGGCCCGCGCGGGGACGGTGCCACGAGGAATCATCCGTGAGTCTGGACAAGGACATCGCTTTGCTCCGGGAGGTGCCGACCTTCGACATCCTCAACGGCGAAGCGCTGCGGATCCTCGCCATCAGCGCCGAGCAGCGTCATCTGGCCGAGGGTCAGGTGCTGTTCAAGGCCGGGGAGAAGGCCGAGTGCGGCTATGTGCTGGGCGCCGGCGTCATCCATCTGGTGGAGCGCGATGCCCGCGGCCGCGACCACGTGATCCAGGTGATCGAGCGCGGCTCGCTGCTCGGCGAGATGGCCCTCGTCATGGAGACGGTGCGCCCGGTGACGGCGGTGGCGGCGGCGCCGTGCGAGCTGATGCGCATCTCCCGCTCCACCTTCCTGCGCATGCTGGAAGGCTATCCCGAGGCGGCGCAGCGGGTGCGCCGGCACTTCGCCTCCCGCCTCAAGTCCATGATGCGCGCCCTCGACAAGGTGCGGGTGCACCTCGAAGCCTCGCGGCCGGAACGCGGCAGCTGAGATCCCGAGCGACGATCGCGGAGCGTCGGCCGCTCAGCCGAAGGTGAGGGCCACGGGCACGTGGTCGGAGGGCTTTTCCCAGCTCCGCGCTTCCTTCAGCACGGTCATCGCCGTGGCATGGGGCGCAAGGCTGCGGCTCGCCCACACATGGTCAAGCCGGCGGCCGCGGTCGTTCACCGTATGGTCGGGCGAGCGGTAGCTCCACCAGGTGAAGAGCTTGTCGGCGGGCGGCACGAAGCCGCGCATCACGTCCACCCACGGGCCGGCGGCCTGCAGCCGGGTGAGCTTCTCCACCTCGATGGGGGTGTGGCTCACCACGGTGAGGAGCTGCTTGTGGTTCCACACGTCGGTTTCCAGGGGAGCGATGTTCAGGTCGCCCACCACCACCGCATGTCCATCGGGGCTCTTGGCATCGGCCAACAGCCGGTCCCAGGCGGTGAGCTCGTCCAGGAAGTCGAGCTTGTGGGCGAACTTGGGATTGATCTCCCGGTCCGGCACGTCGCCGCCGGCCGGCACGTAGAAATTATGGATGGTGACGGGCTTGTCGAGACCGGCGCCGGCATCCAGCGTCACCGCCACGTGGCGGGCGTCGCCCTTGCCGCAGAAGTCGCCCTTCTCCACTGCGGTGAAGGGATGCTTCGAGAAGGTAGCGACCCCGTGCCAGCCCTTCTGCCCGTTGAGCGCGATGTGCTCGAAGCCGAGCTCGCGGATGGCGTTGAGCGGGAATTTGTCGTCCTGGCACTTGGTTTCCTGCAGGCACAGGACATCGGGCCGCAACCGCTCCACCGCGGCGCGGACGATGTCGAGGCGGATGCGGACGGAATTGATGTTCCAGGTGGCGACGGTGAGGGCCAAGGTGCGCGCCCGAATGACGGTAGGAGGATGCGGTCGGGAAGGGAGACACTTAGCCGCCCAACGCCGCATGCGCAACCCTGCGCCCGCCGCTTCGTGCCCCCTCGGGCGCCGGGCTACTGCAGGAAGCGCTCGTTGTTGATGACGAAGAGCTGCGGGTCCTGCGGCCGGTTGGGCTTCTGGTTGGAGAGCGCCACCTGGGTGTCGTAGCCCTGCGGATCGGTGACGATCCACTGCTTCAGCGCATAATCCTTGGCGCTGAACAGGATCAGCAGGCGATAGGTCCCCACCATGGGCACCATCTCCTCCATGGAGACGGTGATGAAATGGTCGTCCTGGAAGATGCCCTTCACGTGGGGATCGTTGGCGAGGTCCACCCGCTCGGCGAGCAGGAAGCGCAGCGGCGTCTGCGACAGGGGGGTGATATCCTGGGTGTTCAGGCGGCGGTCGCGCACCGCCACGTCGCGGCCGTTGGCGATCAGCTCGATGGGGCTCGGATCGGCATATTCGAAGCGCACGCGGCCGGGCTTCTGCATGTAGAAATTGCCGGTCTTGCGCGAGCCGTCCGGATCGGTCTGCTCGAAGGTGCCGGTCATGGACTGGATGGAATTGTAGTAGGTGGTGAGCCGGTCGACGGTGGCGCGCTGGGCCATGCCGTCGGCGGGCGGGGCCACCAGGGGCGCGCGCCCGGCGGGGGCGGGCTTGCCGGCCGGAACCTGCGGCTTCTGCGGCGGACGCGGCATGTCGCCGGGCGGCAGCAGCCCCTGGGCCAGACCGGCGGAGCTGGCCGCCAGACCCAGGACGAGAGCGAGCGAGGCGATGGTGCGGCGCGGCATCATGGATATCTCGGTCGGAAGGAGGAACGGACGGGGGCGGGACAAGCGCTCCGGCATCCTGAACGCAGACGGACCCTCTCCGAGCGGATCCGTCTCACTTTAATCCAGCGGGCGATCTACCGGCCACATGGAACCCTGCCGCGGCTTCATGGGGCCGGATCGCGCTCTAGCGAACGGCTGTGGCTATCCTGTGGCTCGCCGGCCCCCATGGCAATACCGTCTCGGGCGGCCGGAGGCGAGGCCGGCCCTCACTCGGCGGCTTCATCGGCGAGCAGCACCTCCCGCTTGCCGGCGTGGTTGGGGCCGCTGACCACGCCCTCCTGCTCCATGCGCTCCACCAGCGAGGCGGCGCGATTGTAGCCGATCTGCAGGCGGCGCTGGATATAGGAGGTGGAGCACTTCTTGTCGCGCACCACCACCGCAACGGCCTGGGAATAGAGGTCCTGGCCTTCCTCGCCGAAGGCGCCCTTGTCGAACACCGCGCCGTCGGCCTCGCCGCTGTCCTCGTCGAGGTCGGCGGTGACCGCCTCCACATAGGCCGGCACGCCCTGGGCCTTGAGGTGCTTGACCACGTCCTCCACCTCCTCGTCGGAGACGAACGGCCCGTGCACGCGGGAGATGCGCCCGCCGCCGGCCATGTAGAGCATGTCGCCCTGGCCGAGCAGCTGCTCGGCGCCCTGCTCGCCGAGGATGGTGCGGCTGTCGATCTTCGAGGTCACCTGGAAAGAGATGCGGGTGGGGAAGTTGGCCTTGATGGTGCCGGTGATGACGTCCACCGAGGGGCGCTGGGTGGCCATCACCAGATGGATGCCGGCGGCGCGGGCCATCTGCGCGAGGCGCTGGATGGCGCCCTCGATGTCCTTGCCGGCCACCAGCATGAGGTCGGCCATCTCGTCCACCACCACCACGATGTAGGGCAGGGGCGCGAGCGCCAGCTCCTCGCTCTCGTAGACCGCTTCGCCGGTCTCGTGGTCGAAGCCGGTCTGCACCGTGCGCTGGACCGTCTCACCCTTCTCGGCGGCCTCGCGCACCCGGGCGTTGAAGCCGTCGATGTTGCGCACGCCGAGCTTCGACATCTTCTTGTAGCGGTCCTCCATCTCGCGCACCGCCCACTTGAGGGCGACCACCGCCTTCTTGGGGTCGGTCACCACGGGGGCGAGCAGGTGCGGGATGCCGTCGTAGACGGACAATTCCAGCATCTTCGGATCCACCATGATGAGGCGGCACTGCTCCGGCTTCAGCCGGTAGAGCAGGGAGAGGATCATGGTATTGATGGCCACCGACTTGCCGGAGCCGGTGGTGCCGGCCACCAGCAGGTGGGGCATGCGGGCGAGGTCGACGATCACCGGCTCGCCGCCGATGGTCTTGCCGAGCGCGATGGCGAGCTTGTGGCCCGAATCGCCGAAATCCTTGGTGGCCAGCAATTCGCGCAGCAGCACCTTCTCGCGCTTGGCGTTGGGCAGCTCGATGCCGATGGCGTTCTTGCCCGGCACCACGGCGACGCGGGCGGAGATGGCGCTCATGGAGCGGGCGATGTCGTCGGCGAGGCCGATGACGCGGGAGGACTTGATGCCTGGCGCGGGCTCCAGCTCGTAGAGGGTGACCACCGGGCCGGGGCGCACCTCGGCGATCTCGCCGCGCACGCCGAAATCCTGGAGCGTGCCTTCGAGCAGCTGGGCGGTGTCGCGCAAGGCCTCCGGGCTCATGGCGGGCGCCTTGGCGGGAGGCGGCGCCGTCAGCAGCTCGAGGGAGGGGAAGGCATAGCCGCTGCGCCGCCCGGCGGGGGCGTCGCGCCGCGCGGGGGCGGGCGCCTTGGCGCGGCGGGCGGCCGGCGCGGCGGGCGCTTCGCCCGGACCATCGGCGAAATCGGGGCCGCTGCCGGACGGCCAGGGCGCGTCGTCGGCGTCGGCCTCATCCATGGCGGGGGCGCTGCGGCCGCCGTCGGGCCGGAGGCTCGGCTCGATCCGTCCCTCGCCGGCGCGGCGCGGCGCGGCGGCCGGCATCTCGGCGCTGAAGCCGGCGGGGGCCGCCCCCTCCTGCGCCTTGCGCCGGCTGCGCATCGCCCCGAACAGGCGGGCGCGCCACGACAGGATCGTATGGGTGATGGCGCCGAGGGGGAGGAGGTCGCGGGTGTCGTCCTCGTCGTCGCGCGCGGCCGAGCCGGCCAGCGCGAAGAACAGGCCGAGCACGCCGATCACCAGCCCCGCCGCGCCGATGATCACGGCGTCGAGCGGCGTCGGGCTGCCGTCGCGCATCAGGCCGACGAGGCGCGGAAACAGGTCGCCGATGGCGCCGCCGAGGCCGGACGGCGTCGGCCAGGTGCCGAGGCGCGGCAGGGCGCTCAGGGCGGCGGTGGCGCCGAGGATGCCGAACGCCCAGGCCGCGGCGGAGAGCTTCTCGCGCCGCACCGCGCGGTGGGTCATGAGGCGCCAGCCCCAGAAGATCACCGGCAGCACGATGGCGAGGGAGGCAAGGCCGAAGAGCTGCATCAGCAGGTCGGCGACCATGGCACCCGGCCGGCCGAGGAAGTTGTGCACCTGCCCCGTGGTGGCGTTGGACAGGCTGGGATCGCTCGCGTTCCAGCCCGCCAGCGCGGCCAGGCTTCCCAGGCCGCAGAGGAGAAGCGCGAGGCCGACCAGCCGCCGGCCGCTCCTTCCCACCGCCGCCTTCAGGCTCTCCGGCAGGAAGCCCAGACGGTGCGGCGTCACCGGGCGCGTGTTCATGACGGCGTCGGCGGAGCGGCGGGCAAGGGCCATCGGTGCGACTCTCCTTCAGGCCAGGACGGCTTCAAGCCAGGACAGCGACGAGGCGGTTCAGCACCTCCTCGCAGGTTGCAAGATCGTGGACGAGGGCGACCCGCAGGTAGGCCTCGCAGGGGTTCGCGCCGCTCATGTCGCGGCGCGCCAGATAGCCGCCCGGCACGGTGCGCAGGCCGGCCTCGCGCCAGAGCTTCAGGGCGGCCGCCTCGCCGCCGCCGGCGTGCGAGACGTCGAGCCAGAGGAAGAAGCCGCCGCCCGGCCGCTCATAGCCGAACCGCGCGCCGATGATGCGGTCGGCGAGATCGAACTTGGCACGGTAGAGGTCGCGCGAATGGATCACGTGGGCCTCGTCCTGCAGCGCCGCCACGGCGACCTGCTGCAAGGGCTCGGGCACCTGGGGCGCGGCGACCCAGCGGAAGGCGAGGAAGGCCTTGAGGAACTCGGGATCGCCGGCGCAGAAGCCGCAGCGCAGGCCCGGAAGGGAGGAGCGCTTGGACAGGGAGTTGAAGGCGACGGCGCCCGCATAGCCCTGGTCCGCCACCTCCAGGATGCCGGGGGGGCCGTCCGCGCCGAGATAGATCTCCGAATAGCATTCGTCGGAGAACAGGAAGGCATCGGCCGAGCGGGTCATCTCCAGCAGGCGGCCGAGGTAGGCCTTGGAGGCGATGGACCCCTGCGGATTGGCCGGGGAGGCCACATAGACCGCCACGGTGCGGGCGAGCAGGGCGTCGTCGATGGCATCGAGGTCGGGCAGCCAGTCCGAGCCCCTGGTGGTGGGCAGCACCACGGCCTCGCAGCCGGCGGCCTCGGCCCCCGCCGCATAGGCGGCATAGAAGGGATTGGGCAGCAGCATCGCCGGCCGCGGCGCGGGGGCGGCGGTCTTTCCCCGGCCTGCCTTCGGCGGGGCCTGCCGGGGGGCGGCGGAGCGCCGGGCCGCCTTGCGCTCCTCGGAGAGCGTGCGGGCGATGAAGGCGGCCGAGAACAGGCCCTCGCGTGAGCCGTTGAGCGCCAGCACGTGGCGGTCGGCATCGAGCGGCTCGGTCAGGGCATAGCGCCGCGCCAGCCATTGGGCGGCGGCGGCGCGGAAGGTGGGCGTGCCCTCGGCGCGCGGATAGCGGCCGAAGCCGGCCAGCGCGCCGGCGAGGGTGGGACCCACGAAATCCGGCATGGCGTGCTGCGGCTCGCCTACCGCCGCGCTGAGCGCCGGACGGCCGGGCTCCACCCCGGCGAGCAGCTCGGCGAGGCGGACGAAGGGGGAGCGGCGGTCCTCCGGGGGCACCGGGGATGGGGTCTTTTCGGGCACAGTCTCGGCCTGCGGTCGGCGCCGGTGGGCGCGCGTCATGGGGCGAGAATGGGCCGGACAGGGTTAAGGCACGCCTAACCGCGTGCCGCGGGCGCCCCGAAAGCGCGCGCAAACGGGGGATCAGGGCCGGGACAGCGCCTCGCGCGCCCGGCGGGCGTCCTCGTTCATCTGGGTGATGAGCGCGTCGACGTGGGGAAACTTCATCTCGGGCCTGAGATAGGCGAGGAATTCCACCTCGATCACCTCGCCGTAGAGATCGCCCGAGAAGTCGAACAGGTGCACTTCCAGGAGCGGCGGCCCGTTGTCGAAGGTGGGGCGCCGGCCGTAATTGGCCACCCCGCCGAACACGCCCGCCCGGGTGGCGGCGCGCACCGCATAGATGCCATGCTGGATGTGCACCCCGGAGGCGAGCGCCAGATTGGCGGTGGGAAAGCCCAGCGTGCGGCCGCGCGCGTCGCCGTGGATCACCTCGGCGCGGATTGAGAAGGGCCGGCCCAGCATGTGGGCGGCATGGCCGACCTGGCCGTTGGCCAGCGCGTCGCGCACCGCGGTGGAGGAGATGGGGTCGCCCTCGTCGAGGGTGGCCTCGACGATCTCGACCTTGAAGCCGTAGCGCGCGCCCGCATGCTTCAGGAAGGCGGGAGAGCCGGCGCGGGCGCGGCCGAAATGGAAGTCGAAGCCGACGGTCGCCCCGCTGATGTTGTAACGTCCCACCAGGATATCGCGCACGAAGGCTTCCGCCTCCATTCCGGCCAGCGCCGCATCGAAGGTCAGCACGATGGCGCCCTGAATGCCCGTGGTGGCGAGCCAGCGCAGCTTCTCCGGCTCCGGCGTCAGGCGGAACGGGGCGTTGGCGGGATTGAAGAACGTGCGCGGATGCGGCTCGAAGGTCATGGCCAGGGTGGCGACGCCCGCCTCCTCCGCCATCCGCCGCGCCGCGGCGATCACCGCCTGATGGCCGCGATGCACCCCGTCGAAATTGCCGATGGCGAGCACCGGCCGCGCCAGCCCCGCGGGAAGGGTGTCGGCACCGGCCAGGATGGCGAAGGCGGGCGTGGGAGAGGTCTGCATGGGCGGGGGGAGATCCGGCCTTGATCTTGAAGGAGGCGCAGGCGGGTGGACTTCGGTTGCCCCTCGGATGGCCTTGCGGCGGATGCGGATCCGCCGGCGGGGCATGGGGCGGGGTCGAGGCCCTGCCGTGCGCCGCGGCGATCAGTGTCGAACAAGGCTTTCGCCCAGCGCGCCGGACGCGTCAAGTCTCGGGAAAGCGCGAGGGCCGGTTGTGCCGCGCCGGCGTTCGCCGTGGCCCTCCTCACCAGAAGAGGCGCGGCATCACCCCCTTGGGATGGGTGTGGCCATGGAACAGCCCGGCCAGCGCCTCCGGCTCGGGGTCGTTCCCCTCCAGGATCTTCAGCTCGATGGCGTGGATGCCGCCGGCGATGAAGATGCAGTCGAAGCCCATGCCGTTGGCGCCGACGATATCGGTGTGCAGGCCGTCGCCGATGGCGAGGATGCGCTCCCTGGCGGCAGGCTCCCCCCGGGCCGCGGCGGCGAGCGCCAGCGCGGTGTCGTAGATCGGCCCATAGGGCTTGCCGCAATAGACCGCCGCCCCGCCCAGCTCCTCATAGAGCCTGGCGATGGCGCCGGCGCAGTAGATCAGCTTGTCGCCGCGCTCCACCACGATGTCCGGATTGGCGCACAGGATGGGCAGGTCCCGCGCCTTCATGGCGGTGAGCATGTCGAGATAGGTGTCGGGGGTCTCGGTCTCGTCGTCGAACAGGCCGGTGCAGGCGACGAGGTCGCAGTCGGCGAGCGGCGTGAGGGTCACGTCGATGCCCTCGAAGGTCGGCCGGTCGCGGGGCGGGCCGAGGTGGAACACCCTGGCGCCCGGCTTCGCCTCCAGCAGCGCGCGGGTGACGTCGCCGGAGGTGACGATGCCGTCATAGGCGTCGCGCGGCACCCCCAGGCGGTCGAGCATGGCGATGATCTCGGCGCGCGGGCGCGGGGCGTTGGTGATGAGGACGACGCAGGCGCCGCCGGCCCGCGCCCGGATGAGGGCGTCGGAAGCCTGGGCGAAGGAGATGATGCCGTTGTGCAGCACGCCCCAGATGTCGCACAGGATGACGTCGTAATCCGCGGCGAGGGTGGAGAGGCCGGCAATGCTCGGGGGTGCCGTGAGGCCCGCGCGCGGGAGGGTGTCGTCTGCCATTCCTGTCTCCGTTGATGGGCGCCCCGTCGCGGCACGGCGGCGGTACGGCCCGATCCGGGCTCCTTCCTGCCATGCCCGTGTGACGGGGAAAGTGCGTCGGCCGTCGCGGACCGGATGGCCGCCATGCACCATGCGCAGGGCGCGGCGGCCTCGGGTGCCGGCGGCGGGCCCGACTATCCGGCGCCCGGATGCCCCTTGCCCGGATGCCCCATGCCGTGCGGCGCCGCGTGGGGCGACCCATGGGGCGCGCCGTGGGGATGTCCCTTGCCGTGGGGCGATCCATGGGGACCGCCCATTCCCATGCCGTGGGGATGGCCGCCCGGCGCCGGCTCGACCTGGGCCTTGGGGGCGGGCGGCTCGGCCTTCGCCTCGATGCCCGGCAGCGCTTTCACCAGGGCGCGGAACGCCTCGCCGCGCACCTCGAAATTGGCGAACTGGTCGAAGCTGGCGCAGGCCGGCGAGAGCAGCACCACCGCGTGGCCGAGCCCGGCCGCCTCGGCATCGCGCGCCGCCTGGGCGACCGCCTCGTCGAGGGTGCCGCTCATTTCGTGCGGCACGTCGGCGCCCAACGTCGCGGCGAACTCCTCGGCCGCCGCGCCGATCAGATAGGCCTTGCGCACCCGGGGAAACAGCGGCTTCAGCGGGGCGATGCCGCCCGCCTTCGCCTTGCCGCCGGCGATCCAGAAGATGTTGTCGAAGCTGGACAGCGCCCGCTCGGTGGCGTCCGCATTGGTGCCCTTGCTGTCGTTGATGAAGAGGACGGCGCCCTTGGTGCCCACCTCTTCCATGCGGTGGGCGAGGCCGGGAAAGCGCTTCATGGCCACCGCGATGACCTCCGGCGCCACGCCGAGGCCGCGGGCGGCAGCATAAGCGGCGGCGGCGTTCTGCATGTTGTGCACGCCGCGCAGGGAGCCGATGCCGCCGAGGGGCAGGCGGAAGCGCTCGGCCCCGCCTTCCGAGGCGATGAGCGTCTCGCCCTCGCGCCAGATGCCGTCGGCCAGCGGCCGCTTCATCGAGATGCGCACCACGTATTTGCCCGCCTGCTCGGCGCGGTCGGCCATGGCGGCGGAGAAGGCGTCGTCCACGCCCACCACGCAGGTGCCGCCCATCTCCACGCCGGTGATGAGGCGCTCCTTCACCGCGGCGTAGTGCTCCATGGTGCCGTGGCGGTCGAGATGGTCGGGGGTGACGTTCAGCATCACGCCCACGTTCGGATCGAGGCTCGGCGCCAGGTCGATCTGGTAGGAGGAGCATTCCACCACATGCACCCGGCCCGACTTGGGCGGCGCCAGCGACAGGATGGCGGTGCCGATGTTGCCGCCGAGCTGCACGTCTCGCCCCGCCACCCGGAGCAGGTGGGCGATGAGGGCGGTGGTGGTGGACTTGCCGTTGGTGCCGGTGATGGCCACGAAGGGCGAGCGGCGGGCGATGGCGTGGCGCTCGCGGCAGAACAGTTCGATGTCGCCGATCACCTCGACGCCGGCGGCGCGGGCAAGGCCCACCGACCAGTGGGGCGCGGGATGGGTCAGCGGCACGCCGGGCGTCAGCACCAGGGCCGCGATGGTGGACCAGTCGATGTCGTGCAGGTCCTGGACCAGGATGCCCGCCTCGCCGGCCTTGCGGCGCGAGGCTTCCGCATCGTCAAAGGCGATGACGCGGGCGCCGCCGGCAACAAGCGCCTCGGCGGTCGCCAGCCCGGAACCGCCGAGCCCGAAAAGGGCGACGGCCTGATCCTTGAAGACAGTGACGGGAATCATCTTCGCTGAAATCTCGTTTTGCCGAAAGGCCGCCTCGGGGGCAGGCCCTGGCCCTGCGGTGGACCTTGAGCTTCTGCTCTAAAGCCGTGCGGGCCTTGAGGGAAGCGCTCAAGCGGGGCTGGCGGCAAAATCCTCCCTCAGGGAAAGGTCGCCGGCAACCGCCGGCCGCAGCGCCGCCGCGACCACGTGTCCGCGGCCAGGGGTGACGTTTCGGCATTCCCCCGTTGACAGTGCGGCACATTAAAAACATTGAATGTGGCCGTTGGGGTTTTCCTGAAGGAGCCAGCCATGGCCAATGTGGGTGGGATCGACCGCATCCTGCGGTTCATCGTGGGCATCGTGCTTCTGGCGGTGCCGTTCCTGGGGTCGTCGGTGCCGGCGCTGGCCGGGCTCGGCACCTGGGCCTGGGTGATCGGCGCCGTGGGTCTGGTGATGCTGCTGACCGCGATCTTCCGCTTCTGCCCGGCGTATCTGCCGTTCGGCATCAGCAGCGGCAAGCGCTGAGGGATCGCGCACCGGCAAACGGAAAAGGCCCGGCGGGAGGTTCCGCCGGGCCTTTGTCGGACTTGTCCCTGCTCACCTGAGCTTCAGGGTGGCAAGGCCGATCAGGGCCAGCACCACGGCGATGATCCAGAAGCGGATCACCACCTGCGGCTCGGTCCAGCCGAGCTGCTCGAAATGGTGGTGGATGGGCGCCATCTTGAACACGCGCTTGCCGGTGAGCTTGAACGAGGCCACCTGCACGATCACCGACACCGCCTCCAGCACGAACAGCCCGCCCACCACGCCGAGCACGATCTCGTGCTTGGTGGCCACCGCCACCGTGCCGAGCAGGCCGCCGAGCGCCAGCGAGCCGGTGTCGCCCATGAAGATCTGCGCCGGCGGGGCGTTGAACCACAGGAAGCCGAGGCCGGCCCCCAGCAGCGCGCCGCAGATCACCGCCAGTTCGCCGACGCCGGCCACGTAATGGATCTGCAGGTAGTCGGAGAACACCACGTTGCCGGACAGATAGGCGATGAGCCCGAAGGTGCCGGCGGCGATCATCACCGGCACGATGGCGAGGCCGTCGAGCCCGTCGGTGAGGTTCACCGCATTGCCCGCGCCGACGATGACGAAGGCGCCGAAGATCACGAAGAACACGCCGAGATCGAGCAGCAGGTCCTTGAAGAAGGGGAAGGCCACGGAGCTGGAGAGCCCGGTCTTGCCGGCGCTCATGATCACCACCACCGCCACGCCGGCGATCGCCCCCTCGATGGCGAGGCGCGCCCGGCCCGACAGGCCGTTGTGGGTCTGCTTCGTCACCTTCAGATAGTCGTCGTAGAAGCCGATGAGGCCGAAGCCGAGGGTGACCAGCAGCACCACCCAGACGTAGGGGTTCTCGAGGTTGGCCCACAGCAGCGTCGCCACCATAAGGCCGGAGAGGATCATCAGCCCGCCCATGGTGGGCGTGCCTTTCTTGGTGAGGAGGTGGGACTGCGGCCCGTCGGTGCGGATGGGCTGCCCCTTGCCCTGCTTCAGCCGCAGGGTGGAGATGATCGCGGGCCCGAACAGGAAGACGAACAACAGCGCCGTGATCACCGCTCCGCCGGTGCGGAAGGTGATGTAGCGGAACACGTTGAAGGCGGGAAACGCCTGGTGGAAATCGGCGAGCCACTGGAGCATGGGAGAGGAAATCCTTAAAGGAGCGCGTCCTCGCTGGTGCGGAAGCGCTCGGTCAATGCCTTCACCAGCGGCCCCATGCGGCTGCCGTTGGATCCCTTCACCATCAGGGTGTCGCCGCCCCGGATCGCGGCCGCGACCATGGGCTCCAGATGGGTGGCGTGCACCGCATAGCCGCCGCGCCGCTCGGGCGGCAGCGCCTGCCACAGAGCGTGCATGAGCGGGCCGCAGCAGAACACCTGGTCGATGCGGCCCTCGGCGACGGCCTTGGCGATGTCGGCGTGATGGATCTCCGCGTCGGGGCCGAGCTCCAGCATGTCGCCGAGCACGGCGATGCGCCGGCCGCGCGGCCCCACCGGGGTGCGGCTCAGCACGTCGAGGGCGGCGCGCATGGAGGCGGGGTTGGCGTTGTAGCTCTCGTCGATGACGGTGGCGATGCCGCCCTTCACGGCGAGCTGGATCGGCACGCCGCGCCCCGGCGGCGGCTTCAGATTGGCGAGGGCGAGGCTGGCCAGCGCCAGGTCGGCGCCGAGGATCTTCGCCACCGCCAGCACCGCCAGCATGTTCTGCACGATATGCCGGCCGGGCATGGCGATCTTGGTGGTCACCGGCGTGCCCAGCACGTCCACCACCGCCACCGAGCAGCCCGGCTGCAGGGCGACGTCCTTCAGGCGCACGTCCGCCCCCTCCGCCGTGCCGAAAGTGACGACGCGGGCCACGCCCTTGGCCTCGGCCGTGGCCTTGAGGCGCGGGAACAGGGGATTGTCGAGATTGAGCACCGCCGTGCCGCCCGGCTCCAGCCCGTCGAAGATCTCCGCCTTGGCGTCGGCGATCTCCTCGATGCCGGAGAACTGGGCGATGTGCACCGGCTCCACCGTGGTGATGACCGCCACCTGGGGCCGCACCATCCTCACCAGCGGGGTGATCTCGCCGGGATGGTTCATGCCGATCTCGAACACGCCGTAGCGCGCCTCCCGCGGCAGCCGGGCGAGGGAGAGGGGCACGCCCCAGTGGTTGTTGTAGGAGGCGGCCGAGGCGTGGGTCTCGCCATCGGCGCCCAGCGCCAGGCGCAGCGCCTCCTTGGTGGTGGTCTTGCCCACCGATCCGGTGACCGCGGCGATGCCCGCCGTGGAGCGTGCCCGCGCGGCGATGCCGAGCGCGCGCAGGGCGTCGAGCACGTCCTCCACCACGAGGAGGGGCGCGCTTTCAGGGAAGCCGGCCGCCTTCTCGCGGCTCACCACCGCCAGGGCGGCGCCGGCGGCCAGCGCCTTGTCCACATAATCGTGGCCGTCGCTGGCATCGCCGGTGATGGCGAAGAAGGCGTCGCCGGGCCTGAGCGTGCGGCTGTCGATGGAGACGCCGGTGACGGGAGCCGGCGTGCCGCGCGCTTCGCCCGCGGTGGCCGCGATCATCTCGTCGAGGGTATAGAGCCGCCGCTCGATCATGCTCCGATCTCCCCTAGCGCGGCGAGCACTTCCGCCGCATCCGAAAACGGATAGGTCCGGTCGCCGATAATCTGGCCGGTTTCATGACCCTTGCCGGCAACGAGCAGGGCATCGCCCGGTCCGACGAGGGCGATGCCGGCGCGGATCGCCTCCGCCCGGTCGCCGATCTCCCGCGCGCCGGGGGCGGCGGCGAGGATCTCGGCACGGATGGTCGCGGGCTCCTCGCTGCGTGGATTGTCGTCGGTGACGATCACCACGTCGGCCTTGTCGGCGGCGATGGCGCCCATCAGCGGGCGCTTGCCCTTGTCGCGGTCGCCGCCGCAGCCGAACACCACCACGACCTTGCCCGGCACCGCCGCGCGCAGGGTGTCGAGCACGGTGGCGAGGGCCTCCGGCTTGTGGGCGTAATCCACGAACACCGGCCGCGCCCCGGCGGGACCGATGCGCTCCAGCCGTCCCGGCACGCCGGAAAGGTGTTCCAGCGCGGCGAAGGCGGCGTGGGGCGCCTCCCCGCAGGCGATGGCGAGGCCGGCCGCGAGCAGCGCATTGTCCGCCTGGAAGCGGCCCACCAGCGGAATGACGATTTCCTGCATGCCACCTGATTCGCCGCCCGATTCGCCGACCCTGCGGCCGAGGCCGAGGCGCACCCGCTGGCTCGTCCCCTCCGGCGCCACCGAAAGGACGGTGATGTCCGGCCCCTCCGCCTCCGCGCCGAAGCTCAGGGTGGCAAGGCCCCGGGTGCGGGCCCAGGCGAGCGCGGTGGCGCCATAGGGCGCCCCGAGCGCCGCCACCGCCGTGCCGTCGGGCCGCATCACCTCGGTGAACAGGCGCATCTTGGCCTTGAAATAGGCTTCGACGGTGGGGTGGTAGTCGAGATGGTCGCGGCCGAGATTGGTGAAGCCGCCGGCCATGATGTCCACGCCGTCGAGCCGCTTCTGGTCGAGCCCGTGCGAGGAGGCTTCCAGCGCCATGTGGGTGACGCCTTCGCCGGCGAGGCGGTCGAGGGTGGCGTGCAGGTCCACCGGGTCCGGGGTGGTGAGGCTGCCGTAGGTGGCGCCGCCCGGCGCGACGAGGCCGATGGTGCCGAGATAG
>JAFIHR010000435.1 GCA_017849325.1 Xanthobacter autotrophicus
CCTCATCTGGGTGCCCGCCGGGCTGAGGTCCGGCGACGACCTGAAGGTGCCGCTCGCCGGCTTCTTCGCGCGCCACGGCGTGACCCATGTGCCGGCCGCGGTGGAAGGCATCGCCGATGGCGGGCGCACCGTGCTCACCAGCGCCGGGCCGGTGGCCAACGACCTGCTGCTGATCGCCTCGGGCGGGCGCTATCTCCGCAAGCTTTCCGGCATCGAGAACGCCATCATCCCCTGCGAGGGCATCGCCTCGGCCGAGGCGGCGCGCGACCGCCTCGCCGCCATGGAGAGGGGCACCGTTGCCATCGGCTTCGGCGCCAACCCCAACGAGCCGTCCGCGGTGCGCGGCGGGCCGATGTTCGAATTCCTGTTCGGCATGGACACGCTGCTGCGCCGGCAGGGGCGGCGCGACAAGATCGACCTCGTCTTCTTCAATCCCTCCACCCAGCCGGGCCAGCGGCTCGGGCCGAAGGCGGTCGGCAGCCTGCTCCGGCAGATGGAGCGGCGGGGCATCACGACGAAGCTCGGACACAAGATGGTGCGCTTCGAGGCGGACAAGGTGGTGACCGAGGGCGGGGAATTTCCGGCCGATCTCATCCTCTTCATGCCCGGCCTCACCGGCCCGGCATGGCTGGAGAACAGCGCGCTGCCCAAGTCGCCGGGCGGCTTCATCGCGGCCGAGGCCACCTGCGCGGTGCCGGGCTTCGAGAAGGTGTTCGTGGCGGGCGATGCCGGCTCCTTCCCGGGGCCGGACTGGATGCCCAAGCAGGCTCACCAGGCGGACCTGCAGGCGGTGGCGGCCGCCCGCAACATGGTGAGCCTGCTTGCCGGCCGCGCGCCAGAGGCGACTTTCAAGCCGGAGCTGATCTGCATCGTCGATACGCTGGACGCGGGCATGCTGGTGTTCCGCGACGCCCGCTTCAACCTCGCGCTGCCGCGGCTCGGCGTGTTCCACACCATGAAGCGGCGCTTCGAGCAGAGCTATCTGAAGGCCTACCGCGCCGCCGCGTGAGGCGCGGGCCTGCGGCGCGCGGCGCGGGGCAGGGTCACTGCTCCGGGCGGATCCGCGTCGGCGTCTTCACCGGGGCCGGCTCGGCGCGGAAGCGCCGCAGCCGCGTGGCCGCCCAGGCCTCGCGCAGGAATTCGGTGACGGAGCCTTCCATCAGCAAAGCGATGCCGAGCCGCGCGCCCGCCGCCATGCCGATCACCGCCAGCGGCCAGGACAGGGCCATCAGCGAGCCGGCGGTGAGCCCCTGGCCGATGGTGCAGCCACCGCACAGGATGCCGCCCACGCCCATGAAGACGGCGCCGATGAGGTGCCGCTTCATCTCGCGCGGATCGTCGAACGCCTCCCAGTGGAACTCGTCGGCCATGCGGGCGGCGAGCGCCGAGCCCAGCACCACCCCGAACACGCTGCCGACGCCGAATTCGGCAAGGCTCGCCGCGTCGAACAGCATGCCGAACAAGGCGCGCCCCACCGGCGAGACGAAGGTCAGGCTCTGCGGCGCGACGGGATGGCCGAATGGATCCACCAGCAGCGTGGTAGCGAGCCAGCCCGCCACCACGGTGAGGCCCAGCACCGCCCCCGCGGTCATCAGCCGCCGCGCCCGGCGCAGCCGCGCATCCAGCAGGGCGAGGGCGATCAGGCCGAGGCCGGCGACGATGGCCATGGCGGCGCGCAGGTCGAGCCCCGTGAGGTGGCCGACCACGGTGGGCAGGTCCGATTGCACCCCCTTGGGCAGGGGCAGCACGATCTGCTCGATGCCCTCGATGCGCGGGCCGGCCAGCACCCCGCGCAGGGTGGCGTAGGCCGCGGCGCCGAACACCAGCATGACGATGAGGGAGCGGAGATCGCCGGCGCCGAGGCGCACCAGCGAGCCGAAGGCGCAGGTTCCCACCAGCGCCATGCCGAGCCCGAACATGAGCCCGCCCACGAGCACGCCCAGCCAGGGCAGGGCCGAGGTGATGTAATTGGTATCCTGAGGCCCGAGCAGGCCGGCAAGCACCAGCAACTGGGTGCCGAGCAGGGCGACCCCGAGGGCGAGGCCGAACACCTTCAGGCGACGGAAGTCCGCGCCCACCATGGCGTCCTCGAGGGCGCCGAAGCTGCACAGGCGGGCACGAAACACGGCGAACCCCGCCAGCGCGCCCACAGCAAGGCCCGCCAGCGCGGTCCACCAGGGACCGGAAAATTCCATGCGCCGGTTCCTCCCTGTGGCGGCCGGAGCGGGGCTTGTTTCTGCCCCGTCGCCGGCCCGGCGCGTTGAGATCAACTTGCCGGTGGGGGCACCGGCTCGCAATAAATATCGTAAATCACGGAAATCACTCGCCTCACATCTTCGTTTGCGAGGCTGTAGAATATCGTCTTGCCCTCGCGGCGCGTGGTGACGAGCCCGTCGAGCCTGAGGCGCGCCAGCTGCTGCGAGACCGTCGGCTGGCGCAGCGAGAGGATGTTCTCAAGCTCGGTCACCGAGCGCTCGCGCTCGGCCAGCAGGCACAGCAGCAGCAGCCGGTTCTCGTGCGACAGGGCCTTGAGGAAGTCGCTGGCCGCGCGGGCATTGCGCATCAGCTGGTCGAGCTCCGGAGAAATCTCCGGCCCCTCGCGCAATTCCTCTTCGATCCGCGTCGAAACGATGGGTGGCATCTTTCAAACCTCGTTCCCCGGCGCGTGATCCCAGCGGACGTCGCGCCCAGCCGCCGGGCCGTTGCCCCGGCGCCGTACCGTCCCCGTCAGTGGCTTTCCGACAGCTTGGCGGTCATCGGCGCCAGCAGGCCCCAAAACATATCATCCGAGATGTATCCCGTGATGCGACCAATTTCCCGGCCCTTGTCCATCAGCACGAAGGTGGGGGTGAAGCGCACCGGCGTCGCGAGGGCGAGGTCTCCGGGCACGCCGCTGCCGAGATCCACGCGGCGCAGCGGGGCGCTCCGGGCCTCGTCGGTCTTCTCGTAGATCGGGGCGACCTCGGCGTCGAAGCGCTGGCAATAGACGCAGCCGCGCCGCTCGAACACCACCAGCTCCCCCGCCGCGGCGAAGGTGGGGGCGAGGAGCGCGCCGGCAAGGCCGGCCATGGCGATGGCACGGGCCAGCGGCCGGCCGAAAACGCGGGCGGCAGCGCGGCGGAAGCGCCGCATCGCCGTCTCCCGGGAAGCCGGGGCGGCGGGGGCGGTGAGGAGATGTCCGGTCCGGGCCATGGAGGTGCGTCTTGGTCCGCGGTTGTGCGTTGCGGTGAACACGACAGCGCGCGCCTCGGACGGCGGTGACCCCTGGATGCGCTCACCGCGCGCCGATTAACGAGATCGTGGTTTCTTACATTATCGCATTCGAATATAATTTTTTGCAAGTACGAACCGCCTCCCGCCCTGCGGCGAAGGAAGGGCGGGACGGGAGGTTCCATGTCCCTGGATGTCAGCTTTCCCGGTGCCTTCCTGGCCGGGCTCCTCTCTTTTGCATCGCCGTGCGTGCTGCCGCTGGTTCCCGCCTATCTCGGCTTCCTCACTGGCATCGCGGCGGAGGGCATGGCGGCGGAGCGCGCCGGCGGGAGCGGGGCCGCGGCGCCAGGCCGGGGACGGGTGCTCGCCGTGGCGCTGGCCTTCGTGCTGGGCTTCGCCACCGTCTTCATCCTGCTCGGAGCCACCGCCTCCACCCTGGGCAAGGTGCTGCTGGAGCACATCGGCGTCCTCACCATCGCTTCGGGGGTGCTGCTCATCGTCTTCGGCATCCATATGCTCGGCATCGTGCGCATCCCGCTGCTCTATCGCCAGGCCAAGCTCGAGGTGGAGAGCCGGCCGGCGGGGTTCCTCGGCGCCTATGTGGTGGGGCTGGCCTTCGGCTTCGGCTGGTCGCCCTGCGTCGGGCCGGTGCTTGCCGCCATCCTGCTGGTGGCGGGGGCGGAGGCCTCGGTGGCCCACGGCGCATTGCTGCTCACGGCCTATGCGGCGGGCATCGGCCTGCCGTTCCTGGCCGCGGCGGCCTTCGCCAAATCGTTCCTCGTCTGGGCCGGCGCGGTGAAGAAGCGGCTCGGCCTCGTGGAGAAGGTTTCCGGCGTGCTCCTGATCGCCACCGGACTTGCGTTCGTCACCGGGCTGATGCCCGAGGTGGCGCAATGGCTGCTCGAAAGCGTGCCGGCCCTCGGCACCATCGGCTGATAGATGAGGGAGGATCACCCATGACCCAAGCATTTCGCCTGTCCCGAAGGGGGGTGCTCGCCGGACTGGCCGGGTTTGCCGCCTCCACCAGCCTCGCCGAGGCCAAGACCAAGCTGGGCGACGACGGCCTCTATACCCAGGACTGGTATGTGGAGAGCTTCCTGGACCTCAATGAGGATCTGGCCTCCGCCACCGCCAAGGGCCGCCATTTCGCCCTGCAATGGAGCCAGCGCGGCTGCATCTACTGCAAGAAGATGCACGAGGTCTATTTCGCCGATCCCGCCATCGAGGGCCCCATCAAGGCCGCCTTCGACATCGTCCATCTCGACCTGTTCGGGGCGCGCGAGGTGACCGATTTCGACGGCGCGAAGCTGACGGAGAAGGCGCTCGGCGCCAGGTCCGGCATCCGCGCCACGCCGACCTTCCAGTTCTTCGCGCTGGAGGGCGGCAAGGCCAAGGAGGTGGCGCGCATGCCCGGCCTGCTGGAGCCCGCCGAGTTCTCCGCCATGTTCCGCTATGTGGAGACGGGCGGCTACAAGGATGCGCCGTTCGCCGACTGGCTCAAGCAGCAGGCATCGCGCAGGAGCTGACGCCCGCCGCGCCGCTGCCGAAAAGAAAAACCGGACCCGCCCGGCGGTGGGGCGCACGGGCGGATCCGGTCCAGGCGCCGGCCGAAGGGATGAGCCCGGCCGGACGATGTTTATTTCACCGGCTTGTTCACCGGTGATTCGGGATCGAACAGGTAGGCCACAACGTCCTTGATCTGCTGCTCGCTCAGGACGCCGTTATGGCCGAAGCGCGGCATGGACGAGCAGGCGAAGACCGCCTGGGCGTTGTAGATCTTGGCGAAGGCCGCCTTGGCGTCCTCCGGCGCGAACTTGCGGTCGGCGCCGTAGGCGGTGAGGCTCGGCCCCAGCGTCCCGTAGCTCACCTCGCGCGGGTCGAGCTGGTGGCAGGCATAGCAATTGCCGCCGCTCACCGTGCCGGGCGCGTCGGAGAACTGCCCGCCGCGTCCGTTCTGGGCGACCTTCTCGCCTTCCTTCCAGTTTCCGATGACGCTGCCTTCGGGATATTTCACCGTCTTGGCCTCGCGGGCCATGATGGCGTCCGCCTGCGCGGCGGAGGGCTTGTTGCGGGTCTGCGAGCAGATCTGCATGGTCTCGTCCTGCACCAGGCGGGCGTCCCAGCCCTCGGGCAGCTTGGTGAAGCTCTCCTTCACCACCCGTTCCACCACCTCGGGCTTGGCCGGCGGGATGTCCTGCGCGAAGGCAGGCGCGACCGCCGGAAGGGCGAGGAAGAGAGCGGGCGTGGCGGCAAGAATGGATGTGCGCATGGATCAGCCCTCCCTCAGCGCTTGATGGACGGGACGTTGAGCTCGCCCCCTTCGGCCTGCTTGTTGAGGAAGACGGTGAGCGCGGTCACCACCTCGGAGCCGTAGTCGGGCGCGGGCATGCGCATCTGACGGTAGCAGTCCCACAGGCGGTGCTGCATGGTGCGCAGCGCGCTCTGGGAGACGCGGTAGGTGGGCCAGCTCGCCATGGTCATCTGCGCGTCCTTGCCGGGCACGTCGAGCTGCGGCAGGGCCTGGAGGCGGATGCGCTTGCCCGGCTCGCCGTGGCAGGTCGAGCAGGAGAAGTCGTTGATGGCGCCGCGGCGGAAGAACAGCGCCTCGCCGATGGCATAGGCCTGCTTCTCCTTGGGGTGGGTCAGCGGGATGGCGATCGGCATCCCGTTGGACTTGTTGGCGATGAAGGCGACGAGGTCCTCCATGTCGGAGCCGCGCCCCGGGCCGGAGAAGGGCTTGGCCCGGATCGCCTTGGTGTCGAAGCCCTGGATCTTCTCCATGCACCACAGGAGGCGCTGCTCGATATCCATCACCTGGTCCGCGTCCTTGAAATAGCGCGGCAGGTGGGCGTAGGCGCCTTCAAGCTTGCCCGGCCCCTCGCCGAGGTCGCAGCTCTCCAGCGAGACGTTCTTGGTGCCGCGCTTCTCCGCCCACAGCGTCTCGCCCCGATCCACGGCCAGATAGCCGGGATTGGCCATGGGGTCGTTGATCATCTCGCGATAGCGCTCGATTTCCTTCTCGCTGGCGTCGTCCTGGGCGAGAGCGGCGAGCGGCGCGGCCAGCAAAATGACGAGTGCGCACAGCCCTGTGCGCAGGGTAGCTTTGGATCGCATGTCTCCTCCCCGGGGTCGGTTCCCCGTTGTTGGCAGGACGCGCCCCTGAGCCGTCTTCCGGGCCCGTTGGCAGACGCGACGACTGGCGCTCCGTCCCTCGCGGCAGACGAGGGTGGTCACCAGACGCAGCTACTTTACATTCAAAAAAATCGATATCACAATATATGAAATTGACCTGCCGGCAATTTGCTGAGCCAATAAGAAAACCGTTTTGAAACAAGGCCTTGTTAACAGGGTCCTTCAGGAGGAAACGTATGACGTCCCGTTCCATGGCAGTGCACGAGCCTGCCCACAGCCGCCGTCAGGCCCTCAAGTTCGCCGCTGCCGCCGCCTTCGCCGCCGTTCTGGCGCCGCGCATGGTGCACGCCACCGAGGCCCAGGTGGCCGACGAGCTGAAGAAGCTCTTCGGCGGCAAGACCATGGCCGAGGGCAAGGTGAAGCTCGACGTGCCCGAGATCGCCGAGAACGGCCTCGTGGTGCCCCTCAACGTGGATGTGGACAGCGCGATGACGGACAAGGACTTCGTGAAGTCCGTCCACATCTTCGCCGACGGCAATCCGCAGCCCCAGGTGGTGAGCTATCACTTCACCCCCGAATCGGGCCGCGCCGCTGCCTCCATCCGCATGCGCCTCGCCCAGACGCAGAACGTGATCGCGGTGGCCGAGATGTCCGACGGCTCGCTCTATTCCACCAAGGCGCAGGTGAAGGTGACCATCGGCGGCTGCGGCGGCTGACCTTTGCCCGTGGCGCGCCGGACCGCCACGGCTCTTCGCGCGACGCGCCCTGTCCGGCCCGGCATTCGGCCGCCGCGTCCGCCCCGCCCCGCTCCGCCCCCCATTGCTGCTGCCCGGGGGCCGGCCGCGGGTTCAGGATGAGTGATAAGTAAGAATTTGGAAGGAAACACCATGGCTCTCACGTCCAAGCCGCGCCTGCGCGTCCAGAACACCGCCAAGCCGGGCGAGATCATCGAGATCAAGACTCTGATCTCCCACGAGATGGAAAGCGGCCAGCGCAAGGATTCCTCCGGCAAGGTGGTGCCGCGCGACATCATCAACACCTTCGAGGCGGCCTTCAACGGCAAGACCTTCTTCAAGGCGGAGTGGTTCCCCTCCATTTCCGCCAACCCGTACCAGTCCTTCTTCTACAAGGCCAAGGAGAGCGGTGAGTTCACCTTCACCTGGAAGGACGACCACGGCGAGGAGCTGAAGGCGACGTCGAAGCTCACGGTCGCCTGACGCGCGTCATTCGAGCCTGAAACCGGAGGGCCGGGTGCCCTCCATTCGCCGCTCCGGCGCCGCGTCCTTCCTGTCGGGAAGGCGAACGGTGGCGCCTGCTTCGCACGATGGGTGACGCTGATGATTTCCAGGCGTGATTTTCTTACCGCGGGCACGGCCATGGCGGCGCTGCTGGCCGGTGCAGGCCCCGGGGCGCTCGCCCAGGCGGTGAAGGGCCAGGCCCTCACCGAGGCCGACCTGATCCGTTTCGACAAGCCCGGCACGGTCACCCTGCTGCACCTCACCGATCTGCACGCCCAGATGGTGCCGCTCTATTTCCGCGAGCCGTCGGTCAATCTTGGCGTCGGCGAGGTGAAGGGCCTGCCGCCCCATCTCACCGACCAGGCCTTCCTCGACTATTTCAAGCTGCCGGCCGGCGGGCGCGACGCCTACGCCATGACCTCGCTCGATTTCGTCAATCTGGCCAAGACCTACGGCCGGATGGGCGGGATGGACCGCATGGCCACCCTGGTGAAGGCCATCCGGGCCCAGCGCGGCGCCGACAAGGTGCTGCTGCTCGATGGCGGCGATGCCCTTCAGGGCTCGTGGACCTCGCTCAAGACCCAGGGCGAGGACATGGTGAAGGTGCTCACCGCCATGGATCTCGACGCCATGGTGGGCCATTGGGAGTTCACCTACGGCGCCGACCGGGTGCTGGAGCTGAAGGAGAAGGCGCCCTTCGCCTTCCTCGCCCAGAACATCCGCTCCACCGAATGGCAGGAGCCGGTGTTCGACGCCGCCAAGATCTACGACAAGGGCGGCGCCAAGGTCGCGGTGATCGGCCAGGCCTTCCCGCGCACCCCCATCTCCAACCCGCGCTGGATGATTCCGGACTGGGAGTTCGGCATCCGCGAGGACGAGATGCGCAGCCAGGTCGAGCAGGCCCGCGCGGCCGGTGCCGACGTGGTGGCGGTGCTCTCCCACAACGGCTTCGACGTGGACCGCAAGATGGCCTCCCGGGTGAAGGGCATCGATGTGATCTTCACCGGCCACACCCATGACGCCATGCCGGCCCCGGTGAAGGAAGGCGAGACCCTGCTCATCGCCACCGGATCCCACGGCAAGTTCCTGTCGCGCCTCGATCTCGACGTGAAGGACAAGAAGGTCACCGGCTACAGGTTCCAGCTCATCCCGGTGTTCTCCGACGCCATCACGCCCGACCCGGAGGTGGCGAAGATCGTCGCCGCCGAGCGCGCGCCCTATGAGAAGGACCTCGCCCGCGAGATCGGCCGGGCCGGCACGCTGCTCTACCGCCGCGGCAATTTCAACGGCACCCTGGACGACATGATCTGCCAGGCCATGCTGGAGGAGCGCGACGTGGAGATCGCCCTCTCCCCGGGCTTCCGCTGGGGCGGCACGCTCCTGCCGGGCGATCCCATCACCTTCGATGCCATCGGCAACGCCACCGCCATCACCTATCCCGCCTGCTACCGCATCAACATGACCGGCAAGCAGCTCAAGGACATGCTGGAGGACGTGGCCGACAACATCTTCAATCCCGACCCCTATTTCCAGGGCGGCGGCGATATGGTGCGGGTCGGCGGCATGGGCTACGCCATCGATGTCTCGAAGGACATCGGCTCGCGCATTTCGGGCATGACCTTCCTCAAGACCGGCAAGCCCATCGAGGCCGACAAATCCTATGCGGTGGCCGGCTGGGCGAGCGTCAACCAGGGCGTGGAAGGCCCGCCCATCTGGGAGGTGGTCGAGAAGTACGTGGCGCGCGTCAAGGACGTGAACATCGCCCCCAATTCGTCCGTGAAGGTCACCGGAGCGTGAGCGAAGCTGTTGGCGGGTGCTGCCCCGGCCAACATATTCATAACTACGAATAATAGAATATCAGGGAGGACTGCATGTCCGAAATCGAGAGCTCTCCCGACGGAGCCAAGGGGGCGGTCAACCGGCGCCGCATCCTGTGGGCCGCCGGCCTTGGCGCCGGCCTCGCCGGTGTCGGCGCGGGTCGCGTGCGCGCCGCCGAACCCGACCCCAACATCGTCCCCGTTCCGGAATGGTCCAAGACCCTCGGCGCCGGGGTGAACGCCAATCCCTATGGCAAGCCCTCGCCGTTCGAGAAGGACGTGGTGCGCCGCGAGGTGACCTGGCTCACCGCGTCCAGCGAGAGCTCGGTCAGCTTCACCCCGCTCTACGCCCTCGACGGGCCCATCACCCCGAACGGCCTGTGCTTCGTGCGCCATCACGGCGGCGAGGCCGTGATCCCGCCGGACAAGTACCGGCTGATGATCCACGGCATGGTGGACAAGCCCCTGGTCTTCACCCTTGAAGACGTCAAGCGGATGCCGGGCCGGGTCAACCGCGCCTATTTCCTCGAGTGCGCCGCCAATTCCGGCATGGAGTGGCGCGGCGCGCAGCTCAACGGCTGCCAGTTCACCCATGGCATGATCCACAACGTCTATTACACCGGCGTGCCGCTGCGCTCCTTCCTGGAGGCGGCCGGGGTGAAGCCCAAGGGCAAGTGGGTGCTGGCCGAGGGCGCGGATGCCGCCGGCATGACCCGCTCCATCCCGCTGGAAAAGGCCATGGACGACTGCCTGGTGGCGTTCGGCATGAACGGCGAGGCGCTGCGTCCCGAGCAGGGCTATCCGGTGCGGCTCGTGGTGCCGGGCTGGGAAGGCAACATGTGGGTCAAGTGGCTGCGCCGCATCAAGGTGGGCGATGAGCCCTGGGGCCAGCGCGAGGAGACCTCGAAATACACCGACCTCCTCGCCAACGGCGAGGCCCGGCGCCACACCTTCGTGATGGACGCCAAGTCGGTGGTGACCAATCCGAGCCCGCAGGCGCCGCTGCTCCACAAGGGCCCCAACGTGCTCTCGGGCATCGCCTGGTCCGGCCGCGGCACCATCAAGCGGGTGGATGTCTCCCTCGACGGCGGCCGCAACTGGACCACGGCGCGCATCGAAGGTCCGGCCACGCCGATGGCCATGACCCGCTTCTATCTCGACTTCGACTGGAACGGGCAGGAACTGATGGTCCAGTCCCGCGCCATGGACGACACCGGCTACGTCCAGCCCACCAAGGCCGCCCTGCGCAAGATCCGCGGCGTGAACTCGATCTATCACAACAACGGCATCCAGACCTGGCTGGTGCGCGGCAACGGGGAGACGGAAAATGTCGAAGTCGGCTGAGGCACTTTTCCTCGCCCTCGCCCTGGCGGCGACCGCGCCCGTGATGGCCGGCGCGGCGTGGGCGGCGTCCGACGCGCCGAAGGTGGCCACCGCGCCTCAGGCGGCGCCCGCCCAGCCGCCGGCCAGCCTGCCGGTGCCCAAGGTGACCGAGCTCGGCCGCCCGGCGCTGAAGGAGGAGATCGCCGCCTGGAACATCGACGTGCGTCCGGACGGAGAAGGCCTGCCCGAGGGCCACGGCTCGGTCTCGGACGGCGAGCAGCTCTTCCTCGACAATTGCGCCACCTGCCACGGCGAGTTCGGCGAGGGCGCTGGCCGCTGGCCGGTGCTGGCGGGCGGCAGGGGCACCTTGAAGTCGGAGCGCCCGGAGAAGACCATCGGCTCCTACTGGCCTTATGCCTCGACGGTGTTCGATTATGTCCACCGGGCCATGCCGTTCGGCAACGCCCAGTCGCTCACCCCCGACCAGACCTATGCCATCGTGGCCTATCTGCTCAATCTGAACGACATCGTGCCGGCCGACTTCGTGCTCTCCAGGGAGAACTTCCCCAAGGTGGCGCTGCCCAACAATCCCAACTTCTTCGACGATGACCGCACCACCTCCGAGAAGGAGTTCTGGAACGCCAATCCGTGCATGAAGGATTGCTCCGGGCCGATGAAGGTCACCGCGCGGGCGGCGATCCTCGATGTCACGCCCGACGAGGGCAAGGACGCGCCGAAGGGCAATCTGGAGTGACGGCGCGGGCCGGCATGACGCAGGGCAGGACCGCGGCGGGGATCGCCGGGGTCCTTCTTGCGTTCTGCGGCCTGGCCATCCCCGGGGCGGCCCGGGCGGCGGCCGATGCGGCCTACGGCGCCTATCTCGCCTCGGAATGCCTCGCCTGCCACCAGGCGTCGGGCACCGCGTCGGGCGGCGTGCCGTCCATCGTCGGCTGGCCGGAGGCCGACTTCGTGGCGGCCATGACCGCCTATCGCGCGAAGCGCCGCGACAATCCGGTGATGCGCACCGTCGCCTCCACTTTGTCGGATGAGGAGATCGCCGCGCTCGCCGGCTATTTCGCACGCCTGTCTCCGGCGGGCGGCCGCTGATGCCGCGCCGGCGGGCCAAGACCAAGAAGAACGGGTGACGACACGAGAACGGGTCAAGGCAAAAAGGGGCGTCCCTCTGCCAGGGCGCCCGCTACTGGGAGGACCACACATGAGCTTTCATCGCCGCGCCTTTCTGGGAACCCTCGCGATGGCGGGCGCCGCGCCCATCGCCGCCTCCGCCTCGCAGAGCCTTAAGCTCGCCGACATCAAGAAGGAGGCGGACAACGCCTGCATCTATCATTGCGACTTCGGCGAGCCGGAGCGCTATGCGCAGATGCTCAACAACATCTCCAACCACTATTCCGCCTATGGCGCCGACCCCTTCGCGCTGCAGCTCTGCGTGGTGGCCCATTCCGGCGGCATCAAGTTCTTCCTCGACGATCTCAAGGGCACCCACTGGGAGAAGGAGACCCTCGACCCGACGCTGAAGGAGAAGCTGGACGCGCTCTCCAAGAACGGCCTCAAGGTCTATCTGTGCTCCTTCACCTTCGAGCGGAACAAGCTCGACCATTCGCGGGCGCGGCAGGAGCCGTACATCGCCTTCGTGCCGTCGGGCGTCGCCACCATCGGCGCCCTGCAGAACAAGGGCTTCGCCTATCTGAAGGTGTGGTAGGGCGCCCGCCGCCGGCGCGGCGCCGCGGCCGGGCAAGCGCGTTCGTGATTCGACCGGGCGCGCAAATGCGCTAGCTCTTGAGGGAGCCGCGCTGCCCCAGCGTGAGGCGCGGCGCGTCACGCCGGGGGCAGCGAAGAAGACGGCCGGCCCGCGCGAGCCGCGATCCCCGCCGCGCCTGCGGCCGGCGGGGCCTCCCGCTGCCGCGCGACGACCGGCGCAGCTCCCGTGATGCGGGGAGGGAACGACCATGACCATGTCTCGCAGGCAGTTTTCGGCGGGCGCGGGGGCAGCCGCGTTCGCCCTGGCCCTCGGCGCGCCGGCGGTGGTGCGGGCGCAGGCCAAGCCGAGGCTCGTGGTGGTGGGCGGCGGGCCCGGCGGGGCGACCGTCGCGCGCTATGTGGCGAAGGACAGCGCCGGTGCCATCGCGGTGACCCTGGTGGAGCCGAGCCCGGTCTTCACCACCTGCTTCCACTCCAACCTGTTCCTTGGGGGCTTCCGCCCGTTCACCGATCTCACCCACGGCTATGGGAAGCTCGAGGCTCTCGGCGTGACCCACGTGCGCCGGAGCGCCGCCGCGGTGGATCGCGACAGGAAGGAGGTCGCCCTCGCCGACGGCACGCGCCTGCCCTACGACCGTCTGCTGCTCGCCCCGGGCATCGACCTCAAATATGAGTCGATCCCCGGCTACAGCCGGGAGGCGGCCGAAATCATGCCCCACGCCTGGAAGGCGGGGCCGCAGACCGAGCTGCTGAAGAAAAAGCTCGACGCGGTGCCCGACGGCGGCCTGATCGTGATGCTCGCCCCGCCCAATCCCTACCGCTGTCCGCCGGGCCCCTACGAGCGCGCCTCCATGATGGCGCACCACCTGAAGGCCACCGGGCGCGGCAAGGCGCGGATCGTCATCGTCGATCCCAAGGAGAAGTTCTCCAAGATGGGCCTCTTCCTGCCCGGCTGGGAGGAGCATTACCCGGGGATGATCGAGTGGATCGGGCCGGACATCAACGACGGCATCCGCTCGGTCGATGCTGCGACCGGCACGGTCGTGACCGGCTTCGAGACCTACCGCAACTGCGCGCTGGTGAACGTCATCCCGGCGCAGGAGGCGGGCGGCATCGCCCGTGGCGCGGGCCTTGCCAACGAGACCGGCTACTGCCCCATCGATGCGGCGAGCATGGCCTCGAAGGTCGATCCCGCCATCTTCATCGTCGGCGATTCGGCCATTGGCGGGGACATGCCGAAGTCGGCGTTCGCCGCCAACAGCCAGGCCAAGGTGGCGGCCATGGAGATCCGCGCCCAGCTCACCGGCGCCCCGGCTTTTCCGGCCCGCTACGCCAACACCTGCTGGAGCCTCATCGACACCGACGACACGGTGAAGGTGGGCGGCGTCTATCGGCCCAAGGACGGGCGCATCACCGAGGTGGAGGGCTTCATCTCCCAGCGCGACGAGGATCCCGCCCTGCGCCGCCAGAACCAGACCGAGAACATGGGGTGGTACGACGGCATCGTCGCCGACATCTTCGGCTAGCGCCGCGCCGGAGAAGCGGCGGGGCGCCGGGGCTCAGCCGCCAGCCTGCGTCTTCGCCCGGACATAGGCGCGGGCGAGCGCCACGAAGCCCTCCATGGGGATCTCCTCGGCCCGCCGGGTCTCCTCGATCCTGGTCTCCGCGAGCAGGGCGAGGGGATCGACGCCGAGGGATTTCAGGCTCTGGCG
>JAFIHR010000436.1 GCA_017849325.1 Xanthobacter autotrophicus
ATGCGAAGAAACGGCGTGGTGAGCGGCACATAGACGATGTCCGTCACCACCGCGTCGCGCTTGACGCCCGAGAGGTCGATCTCGAGCGGCTCCTTGCCCTTCATGCCGAGCGAGGTGGCGTTCACCAGAAGGTCGGCCTCGGCGAGATGCCCGGGCATGTCCTCCCAGGGGAGCGGCATCACCTTGGGACCGAACTGCGCCGCCAGCGCCTCGGCCCGCGCGAGGGTGCGATTGGCGAGATAGACCTTGTCGAGGCCGCGGGCGACCAGCGCATGCACCACCGCCCGCGAGGCGCCTCCCGCCCCGAGCACCAGCGCGACGCCCTCGCCCTGCCAGCCCGGTGCCCCGGCATCGAGCGACGCCAGGAAGCCGGCGCCGTCCGTGTTCGCACCGAAGAGCTTCCCGCCGTCCAGCCACAAGGTGTTGGCCGCCCCGAGCGCGACGGCGGAAGGGTCCGCCTCGTCCAGCACCGAGAAGGCGATCTCCTTGTTGGGCGCGGTGACGTTGCAGCCGGCATAGCCACGCGCCGCAAGGCTGCGGTAGAAATCCGCCGCCGTCTCCGGCGGCACATCCTCGCTCCCGTAGAATCCATCGATGCCGTAGGTCTTCAGCCAGAAGCCGTGCAGCATGGGGGAGCGCGAATAGGTCACCGGATGCCCGGTGATGCAGACGCGCACCGTCACGGGATCAGCTCGATATCTCGGAAGAAGGCGAGCAGCGGCAGCAGCGGCAGCCCGAGAATGGTGAAGTGATCGCCCTCGATGCGCGTGAAGAGGTGGACCCCCACCGATTCGAGCTGATAGGCCCCCACCGACGTGAGCACGCGCTGCCCGGCCGCAGCGATATAAGCGTTCAGCGCCGCCTCGCTCAAAGGCCGCATGGTGAGAAAGGCGCTCACCACGGTCTCGAACAGCACTTCGCCGTTGCGCACCACGCACACCGCGGAATGCAACGCATGGGTCTGGCCGGAGAGCTGCTCAAGCTGGGCGCGGGCGGCTTCGACGCTCTGCGGCTTGTGGAAGATATCGGGGCCGAGCGCGAGGGTCTGATCCGCCCCCACCACCATGCGGCCCGCCGCCGCCTCCGAGCCCTTCAGCGCTTTCTCCCGCGCGAGAAAGGCGGCGATATGCTTCGGGTCGTGGTCGTCCGCGGCCTGCTCCAGCGCCCGCTCGTCCACATCCACCGCCACCGTCTCCACCGGAACGCCGGCATGCACCAGGAGGCTCAGTCGGGTCATGCTCTTCGAGGCGAGCACGAGGGGCTGTTCATCCAACCACAAGCTCATGGTCCTTGTCTCAGGTCTCGGCGATGGCGCGGCGGCGCCGTTCCGACAACAGGGCGACGATGGAGGCCGCCGTTTCCTCGATGGACCGGCGCGTCACATCGATGAGCGGCCAGCCGTTGCGGGCACACAGGCGACGGGAAAAGGCGATCTCGTCCGAGACCGCATCGCGATCCACGTAGGACGAGCTGGAATTCAGCGCATTGAGGCCGAGCAATCGGTTCTGGCGGATCTCGACGATGCGCTCCGGCGTCGCCACGAGGCCGACGACGAGCGGCTTCTTCAGCTTCTCGAGGTTCGGCGGCAGGCGCACGTTGGGCACGAGGGGAATGTTCGCCGTCTTGATTCCGCGATTGGCGAGGTAGATCGAGGTGGGCGTCTTCGAGGTGCGCGACACGCCCAGCAGCACCACGTCCGCCTGGTCGAGGTCCTCGGTCATGTGCCCGTCGTCATGCATGACGGTGAAGTTCAGAGCGTCGATGCGCTTGAAATAATGGGCGTCGAGGGAATGCTGCCCGCCGATGCGCGGCGTCGGCTCACCGCCGAGATAGGACTGGAACAACTGCACCACCGGCGCGAGCACCGACATGAAGGGCACGCCGAGCTCACGGCAGCGGCCCTTCAGATGCTCGCGGATCTCCTTGTCCACCAAGGTGTAGAGCACGATGCCGGGATTGCTCTCGATCTCCGAGAGCACCCGGTCGAGCTGCTTCATGGTGCGCACCAGGGGATAGACATGCTCGATGGGCAGGACATTGGCATATTGGGCACAGGCCGCCCGCCCCACATTGATCAGCGTCTCGCCGGTGGCGTCGGACACCAGATGCAGGTGGAAATAGCTCTCGCTCGGCGCTTTCGGCGGGGAGGGACTCGCAGAGGTCACGATTATCCACCGCTCCTGTGGAAGGGCATTGAAGAAGCCATGCTCTTTACCCGCACGCAAGGCCAACCTGGGGAGAAGCCGCTTTTCCATCCACATGTCCGCCCCCGTGGATGGATTCCACCGGGCCTATGTGGGCGGCTGTGAACAGCCGCGCCGTTAACCCTGTTTACCCTTTATTAACCTTTGTCTGCGGGCGTTCGCAAACGCGGTAAGTGGCCTTAGCTGACGGTGCGGATCTGTGGATCGGTTGTCGACGGCGCGGCGAATGGTTAATCAACCGTTAAGACTCTAAAGACTCCGTTCTTTAAATCTCTCTCTTTGATGGACGGCACGGGATGAACCTGCCCCCGGCGAGCCCTTCGCCTTTCCTCTCGGTTCTCGATGGCGCACTGCTCGATCCGCCGCCGCTCTGGATGATGCGGCAGGCCGGACGCTATCTGCCCGAGTATCGACAGGTGCGGGAGACGGCCGGGGATTTCCTCACCCTGTGCTACACGCCCGCGCTTGCCGCCGAGGTGACCCTCCAGCCGATCCGGCGCTTCGGTTTCGATGCGGCCATCATCTTCTCCGACATTCTGGTGGTGCCCCATGCGCTGGGGGTGGACCTTTCCTTTGCCGCCGGCGAAGGCCCGCGCCTCAGGCCGGTGGCGGATGCCGCCGCCATCGCCGCTTTGCCGGACACCCTCAATCCGGCGCGGGTGGAGCCGGTCTATGCGGCGATCTCGCAGGTGAAGGCGGCGCTGCCGCGGGAGGTCGGCCTCATCGGCTTCTGCGGCGCGCCCTGGACCGTGGCGACCTACATGGTGGCCGGCCAGGGCACCGACGATCAGGCCCCAGCCCGGCTGCTGGCGCTGCGCGAGGAGGAAACCTTCGCCCGGCTTATCGACCATCTGGTGGAGGCCTCCATCGCCCATCTGAAGGGCCAGGTGGCGGCGGGCGCCGATGCGGTGCAGATCTTCGATACCTGGGCGGGCGTGCTCGATCCGCGTTCCTTCGAGCGCTGGTGCGTCGGCCCGCTGGGGCGGATCGTCTCCGCCTTGAAGGCCGCGTATCCCAAGGTCCGCATCATCGCGTTTCCCAAGGGCGCGAGCCTGGAGGGCCTGGAGAAGATCGTGGCGACGGGCGTGGACGGCATCGGCCTCGACTGGACCGCCGACCGGGTCGCCCTGGCGCGCCGCTTCGGCACCAGGGTGGCGCTGCAGGGCAATCTCGACCCGCTCTGCCTGATCGCCGGCGGAGCCGCCCTCGATGCGGAGATCGGCCGCATCCGTGAGGACTTGGCCGGAGCGCGGCATATCTTCAATCTTGGCCACGGCATCAAGCCCGAGACCACCATCGCCCATGTGGAGCGCCTTGTGGAAAAGGTCCGGGAGAAGCTGTGAGCAAGCTTACGGAATTCCAAGCATGACCATGGGCCTGGAGAGATTTCATGCTCTATGAGTGGATCAAGGCGCTGCACATCCTGGCGGTGATTTCCTGGATGGCGGCATTGCTCTATCTGCCGCGGCTCCTGGTCTATCACTGCACTGCGGAAGCCGGCTCGGCGCAGTCGGAGACCTTCAAGGTCATGGAGCGCCGCCTGCTCAAGGCCATCGCGACGCCGGCCATGGCGGTGACCTGGCTGGCCGGCCTTTATCTCGCTTATGCGGGGGGCTGGTTCAGCGCGCCCTGGTTCCACATGAAGCTGACGCTGGTGATTCTGCTTTCCGCCTTTCACGGGGTCCTGGCCCGCTGGGTGCGGGACTTCGCGGCGGACGCCAACGGCAAATCCCAGCGCTTCTTTCGCATCGCCAACGAGGTGCCGACCCTTCTGATGATCGGTATTGTGCTTCTCGTCGTGCTCAAACCGTTTTGATCGAGTTTTGCGCCGGCCGAGGGCTTGCGCGGCTTTTTCCGCCTGCTATGGTGATCGCGCTTTCCTCAACGCAGGCGAACACGCTCTTCATGGTTCGGGTCCGCATGGACCTGTCCGGCGTGTCAGGTGAGCCTTCTTCGCCCAAGCTCGCCTGAAGACCTGCGATTCCCCCACCCATCCAGCCCGTCGCGATCGATCCGGTCCCAGAGGGCTCATCCCATCAGTATCGAGGCTTTCCCTTATGCGGGAAGTGAAACTTCAAGACCTCAAATCCAAGACCCCCGTCGAACTTCTGGCCTTCGCCGAGGAAAACGAGGTGGAAAACGCGAGCACGTTGCGCAAGCAGGAGCTCATGTTCGCCATCCTGAAGCAGCTTGCCCTCAGCGAGACCGAGATCATCGGCGAGGGCGTCGTCGAGGTGCTGCAGGACGGCTTCGGCTTCCTGCGCTCGCCCGAGGCGAACTATCTGCCCGGGCCGGACGACATCTATGTCTCCCCCTCGCAGATCCGCCGCTTCGGTCTCAGAACCGGCGACACGGTGGAAGGGCAGATCCGCTCGCCCAAGGAAGGCGAGCGCTATTTCGCCCTGCTCAAGGTCAACACGATCAATTTCGAAGACCCCGAGAAGACCCGCCACAAGATTAATTTCGACAATCTGACGCCGCTTTATCCCGACGAGCGCCTGAAGCTGGAGCATGACGAGCCGGCCGGGTCCAAGAAGGATTTCTCGCCGCGGATCATCGATATCGTGGCGCCCATCGGCAAGGGCCAGCGCGGCCTCATCGTGGCGCCGCCGCGCACCGGCAAGACGGTGCTGCTGCAGAACATCGCCAAGTCCATCACCGCCAATCACCCGGAATGCTTCCTCATCGTGCTGCTCATCGACGAGCGGCCGGAGGAAGTGACCGACATGCAGCGCTCGGTGAAGGGCGAGGTGGTCTCCTCCACCTTCGACGAGCCCGCCTCGCGCCACGTGCAGGTCGCCGAGATGGTGATCGAGAAGGCCAAGCGCCTCGTGGAGCACGGGCGCGACGTGGTGATCCTGCTCGATTCCATCACCCGCCTCGGGCGCGCCTACAATACCGTGGTGCCGTCCTCCGGCAAGGTGCTCACCGGCGGCGTGGACGCCAACGCCCTGCAGCGGCCTAAGCGCTTCTTCGGCGCGGCGCGCAACATCGAGGAAGGCGGCTCGCTGACCATCATCGCCACGGCGCTGATCGACACCGGCTCGCGCATGGACGAGGTGATCTTCGAGGAGTTCAAGGGCACCGGCAATTCGGAGATCATCCTGGACCGCAAGGTCTCCGACAAGCGCGTGTTCCCGGCCCTCGACATCACCCGCTCCGGCACCCGCAAGGAAGAGCTGCTGGTTCCGGCCGACACGCTCAAGAAGATGTATGTGCTGCGGCGCATCCTGAACCCCATGGGCACGGTGGACGCCATCGAGTTCCTGCTCGACAAGCTCCGGCAGACCAAGACCAACGGGGATTTCTTCGATTCCATGAACACCTGAGGCCGGTCGCGGCGCCTGGTCGCGAACGCCGCGTTCGGCGCCGCGCGGCAATCGGTCCGGAAACGAAAAAGGGCAGCTTCGGCGTCGATGCGACGGGAAGCTGCCCTTTTCTTTTGTCCGCCGGCCTCGGGTTCGAGGCGGCGATGCGTCAGGCCTGGCCGGCGCCGGCCTTCTCGGCTTCCGCCTGCATGCGCTGCTGGTAGAGGCCGGCGAAATCGATGGGATCGATCATCAGCGGCGGGAAGCCGCCGTTGCGCACCGCGTCGGCAATGATCTGCCGCACGAAGGGGAAGAGGATGCGCGGGCATTCGATGAGGATCAGAGGCTGGATGCTCTGTTCCGGAATGTTGCGGATGCGGAAGATGCCGCCATAGGTGATGTCGAAGGCGAACAGGGTGTCGTCACCGGCCTTCGCGCCGCCGTCGATCTTCAGCTCCACCTCGAAATCGCCGTCCACGCCGGGCATCGGCCGGGCATTGACGTTGACGTGGATGTTGATGTCGGGCTGGCCCTGGGGCGGGGCGAGGGAGCGCGGCGCATTGGGA
>JAFIHR010000100.1 GCA_017849325.1 Xanthobacter autotrophicus
CCCGTTGGTGCGTCCCCTTGGCCTCGCGCCGCGGTCGCGCTACGAGACCGCCGGACACTGGCGTTCACCGACCGCAAGGTCAATGCGCCCGTTGTCACGAAGGAGCGAACTTCGTCTCAACCCACAACCCGATTGAGGCGGCAGCACGGCAGATCCATCCGTGCCGCCCGCCGGGACGAGGAGTCCCGAACGCCCATGGCCCCCCTGCCCCCCGCCTTCCCCGCACCCGCGCTGCGCAGCGCCGTGCCGCCCTTCATGGTGATGGACGTGATGGAGCATGCCGCCCGGATCGAGGCGGCGGGCGGCACGGTGATCCACCTGGAGGTGGGCCAGCCCGCCGCCGCCGCCCCGCTGGTGGCGCGGCAAGCCGCCGCGCGCGCCCTGGAGGCGGGACAGGTGGGCTACACCGCGGCCCTCGGCGTTCCCGCCCTGCGCGCCCGCATCGCCCGCCACTATGGCGAGGCCTATGGGCTGGCGCTCGATCCCGAGCGGGTGGTGGTGACGAACGGCTCCTCCGGCGCGTTCATCCTCGCCTTTCTGGCGCTGTTCTCGCCCGGCGACCGGGTGGCGATGGCCTGCCCGGGCTATCCGCCCTATCGCCATGTGCTCACCGCGCTCGGCTGCGAGCCGGTGCTCATCGAGACCCGCGCCGAGGATCGCCACGCCCTCACCCCGCAGGGCCTCCGCGCGACCCACGCCAGAACCCCGCTCAAGGGCGTGATCGCGGCGAGCCCCGCCAATCCCACCGGCACCATGATGGACCGCGCGGCCCTGACCGCGCTCCACGACTGCGCGCGCGAGCTCGGCCTCGCCTTCGTCTCCGACGAGATCTACCACGGCCTCGACTACGCCTTCCCGGCGGTGAGCGCGGCGGAGATCGGCGCCGACGCGGTGGTCATCAACTCTTTCTCCAAATACTTCTGCATGACCGGCTGGCGGGTGGGCTGGATGGTGGTGCCGCCCCACCTGACGCGCACCCTGGAGCGGCTGCAGCAGAATTTCTCCATCTCCGTGCCCACCCTCTCGCAGATCGCCGCCGAGGCCGCCTTCGAGGGGCGCGTCGAGATGGATGCGGTGAAGGCCGGCTATCAGGAGAACCGCCGCATTCTCACCGAAGGCCTGCCGAAGATCGGGCTGGGCCGCTTCCTGCCCGCCGATGGTGCCTTCTATCTCTATGTGGACATTACGGATTTTGCCACGGACTCGGCCCGCTTCGCCAGCGAGATGCTGGACGCGGTGCATGTGGCGGCGACCCCGGGGGTCGATTTCGACCCGCTCCACGGCCACGACTTCCTGCGCCTGTCCTATGCCGGATCGCCCGCCCAGATGCGCGAGGCGGTGGAGCGCATCGGCCATTTCCTGGCCGGGAGATAGCGGCTCCATGACGGGCGCCATGCCCGGCGCCAAGGCCAGCGCTACGTGACGCTGCGGCATACCTCCTTTCGCCACACACTTGCGACAATTGGTGCTAATCTTTCCGGTTATGAGCCGGTTGAACGACCAGATCGTCGAGATCACCCCAGAGGTGCTGCTGAAGGCCTATGCCTGCGGCATCTTTCCCATGGCGGAAAGCGCCGACGATCCCGGGCTCTACTGGATCGAGCCCGAGCGGCGCGGCATCATCCCGCTGGACAATTTCCGCATCTCCTCGCGGCTCGCCCGCACCGTGCGCTCCGACAAGTTCGAAGTGCGCATCGACACCGATTTCGAAGGCGTCATCGCCGGCTGCGCCGAGCCCCAGGAAGGCCGCGACAAGACCTGGATCAACGACCGCATCCGCCGCCTCTATGGCGAATTGTTCCAGCGCGGGCGCTGCCACACGGTAGAGGCCTGGCGGGACGGCCAGCTGGTGGGCGGGCTCTACGGGGTGCGGCTCGGCTCCGCCTTCTTCGGCGAGAGCATGTTCCACCGCGAGCGCGACGCCTCGAAGGTGGCCCTGGTGCATCTGGTGGCGCGGCTCATGGTCGGCGGCTTCCGCCTGCTCGACACCCAGTTCGTCACCAGCCACCTGAAGAGCTTCGGCGCCGTGGAGGTGTCCCGGCGCCAGTACCAGCGCCTGCTCGATCAGGCGCTGCAGGGCGAAGGCGACTTCTACCGGCTCGCCGACGGCTGCCCGGCCACCGGCAGCGCCGTCTTGCAGCCCATCAGCCAGACGTCATAGATCGGGTGCTCCACGCCGTGGAGGCCGGGGCTGGAAGCGAACATCCAGCCGGTGAAGATGCGTTTGGCCTCACCCTTCAGCGTCACCTCGTTCACCTCGGTGAATGAGGTCGTGTCCTGCTGCTCGGTGGGCGGACGGGTGTAGCACGCCCGCGGCGTCACCTGCAGGGCGCCGAACTGCGCCGTCTCGTTCATCGCCACCTCGAACGAGGTGATGCGGCCGGTGATCTTGTCCAGCCCGGCGAAGACCGCGTACTGGTTCGGGATCTTCACCGACGGCGGCTGCACCACCACCACGTCGCCGAGGGAATCGGTGATGGCCGAGGACGGCACGCCGACCGCCCCGTTGCTGGGCGCGGCGGCGGCGCTTCCCGGCGCGGCCGCGCCCGGCGGCGGCGGCAGGGGCCGGCGCTCGAAGCCCTGCTGCGCGTGGGCGGAAACGACAGCGTTCAGCACGAGCGCCCCGCCCATGAGGGCGGCGGCAATGACGGATGCGGCAGGCGTGCGGCGCATGGAACCCCGGCGGCAGGAAGGATCAAGGACGTGCCGGGCACCTTGCCCGCTGTCCGTGCAGGAAATATGGCACCCGGTCAGCGGTTACCACCCCGAGGCACCGGACATCAAGCGTCCGGCGTCCAGGCCTTGTAGTCGCCGGTCACCTGCGGGCGGTTGGCGCCGGAGCCCACGGCGCCCTTCGGGCGGTAGGCGTTGGGCGTGCCGGTGGGGTTGGAGCGGTGCGGCTTCTGCCAGGCGCGCGCCGTGTAGCTCTCCTGCGACGGCGGGGTATCCACCCGGTGGTGGATCCAGCCCCACCAGCCCGGCGGGATGGCGGAGGCCTCGGCATAGCCCTTGTAGATCACCCAGCGGCGCTCGAAGCCGAGGGTGGGATCGATGGCCCCGCCCTTGGTGCGGTAATAGCGGTTGCCGAACTCGTCCTCGCCCACCGCCTCGCCGTAGCGCTTGGTCCACCACCAGGTGCCGAAGGTCTCTTTGTTCCACCAGGTGAAGATGTACATGAGCAGGGTTTTCACGGCCGGCGCCTCGTTCACGAAACCGGGCGGAACATGCCATCGCGCCCCGCCCCTGTCCACCGCTGCCATGGTCGGGCCTGCCGCGCCGTCCCCGCCCGCCTCACGGCACGAACAGCAGCATCACATAGACCGCGAACACGATGAGGTGGACGATGCCGTTCAGCACGTTGGTCCGGCCGGTGCCGAACGACAGGATGGAGAGGATCAGGGCCAGCAGCAGCATGGTCCGGTCCTCGCTGTCGAGGCCAAGGATCATGGGCCGGCCGATGAGCACGCTGATCGCCGCCATCACGGGAATGGTCAGCGCGATGGTGGCGAGCGCCGAGCCCAGCGCGACGTTGAGACTGTGCTGGAGGTCGTTGCGCTGGGCCGCGCGCACCGCCGAAATGCCCTCCGGGGAGAGCAGCAGCAGCGCCACCAGCGCGCCGGTCACCGCATCGGGATCGGCCAGCGGGAACTGGGCGAGGAAGGTCTCGAAGCCGTCCGCCACCGTGTGGGAGAGCGCCACCACGGCACCGAGGCTCGCCAGCAGCATGAGGAAAGCGAGGGCGACGCGCGCCCCGCCCGGCACCGGCCCCTCCTCCTCGCCGCTCCCGAGGACGTAATGCTCGCGGTGGCGCACCGTCTGCATGTAGAGGAAGGCGAGATAGAGCCCCACCGCCACGAACGCCATGAAGCCGAGCTGAAAGGGCGTGAAGGCGCCGTCCTCGCCCGCCTTGGTCTCGCTCGGCAGCACCAGCAGCAGCACGCTCAGGGCGATGATCACCGAGAGATAGCCGGTGAGGCCCTGCTTCAGCACCCGCTGCTCGTGATGCCTGAGGCTGCCCAGCAGCAGGCACAGGCCGACGATCCCGGTGGTCGAGATCATGATGACGGAGAACACCGATTCCCGCGCCAGCGTGGGGTTGTTCTGCCCGTTCAGCATGATGGAGGCGATCACCGACACCTCGATCACGGTCACCGACAAGGTGAGCACGAGGGTGCCGAACGGCTGCCCCACCCGCGCCGCCACCACGTCCGAATGGGCCATGGTGGAGAAGGCCGAGCCCAGCAGCAGGGCGGTGGCGAGAAGGCCCACCAGCGGCGGGGTGTGGTCGAGGCCGTTCAGCGCCGGCACGTAGTCGATCACGCCGGCGAAGAGGAGCGCCACGGCCGGCAGCGCATAGGTGAGGCCGGCGGCCCAGCCGGTCCGGCCCCGCGGACGGGCCGGCTCCGGCTGCGGCTGCTCGGGCCCCTCCTCCACCTCAGAGTGCGACAGCATGATGGCCCGCCTTGCGCTCCGCCAGAAGGCACAGATACATCGCGGCGAGCGTCGCCCCCGCCAGCGCCGTGACCTCGGCATGGTCGTAGGGCGGGGAGACCTCCACCACGTCGAACCCCCTGAGCTCCAGCGACCCCAGCCGGCGCAGGCACTGGATGACCTCGCGGGTGGTGAGGCCGCCGCACACCGGCGTGCCGGTCCCCGGGGCGAACGCGGGGTCGATCGCGTCGATGTCGAAGCTGACATAGACCGGCGCCGTGCCCACCTGCGCCTTGATGCGCTCGGCGAGCGCCGCCGGCCCCATCTCGCCGGCGGTCAGGGCATCGATGATGGTGAGGCCGTAGGTCTCCGGCGCGTGGGTGCGGATGCCCACCTGGACCGAATGCGCCACATCGATGAGGCCGTCCTTCACCGCGCGGGTGATCATGGTGCCGTGGTCCACCCGGCCGCCGGCGTCGTCCCAGGTGTCCTGGTGGGCGTCGAACTGAACGAGGGCCACCGGATGGCCGAGCCGCCGGGTCAGCGCCCTCAGCACCGGATAGGTGAGGAAATGGTCGCCGCCGAGGGTCACCAGATGGCTGCCCCGGGCATAGTGCGCCGCCGCCTGCGCCTCGATGGCCGCGGGGATGCCGGCGGGCAGGCCGTAATCGAACACGCAGTCGCCGGCATCGGCCACGTCCAGCGTCTCGAACGGATCGAAGCCGAAGGGGAAGAAGGGATCGCCGTCGAGGATACTGGAGGCGGCGCGGATGGCGCGCGGCCCGAAGCGGGCGCCCGGCCGGTTGGACACCGCCACGTCGAGGGGCACGCCCCACACCACCGCCTCGGCACCGCCGCCGTCCCGGGCATAGCGGCGCCGCAGGAAGGAGGTGACGCCGGAATAGTTCGGCTCGGTGGATTGGCCGTGC
>JAFIHR010000002.1 GCA_017849325.1 Xanthobacter autotrophicus
ATCAGGACGGGCCGTGCGTTCCGCGGTCGGCGGCGCCCGGCAGCCGCTGGTGCCCGGTGACCCATTACAACGGCGATCGAACGACGCACGGCTGGCTGAAGGCGCGCTACGTGCGCCCGAGCGACTGCCCCTGACGGGCCTCCTCGCGGCCCAACGCGACCCGTCGCAGGTCCCCTTCCCGGCGCTGCTGCGGGCTCAGGCGGTCTCGTCGGACCAGCGCTCCGAGCGGAAGGCGCGGGCGATGGCGGTGGCGCGGGCCTCCTGCACCTCCTGCGAGGCCGTCCCGTCCGCCGGCGCCCGGTCTTCCGGCGCTCCGTCGTCCATCTGGGCGCAGGCCTTGAGCGCGATATCGAGCAGCGCCGCCTTGGGATAGGTGGGCTCGGTGCGCCCGCCGTAGGCGTAATAGTCGCAGGAACACACGCTCATGAGCAGGGCGAACTGCGCCGGATCGCGGAACGCGCCCACCCGCTCCAGCATGTCCGCCACCGGACCGGCGCGCATCTTCGAGGTGCGGTGCACCCGCTCGCATTCGTGAAGCGCAAGCAGGGCGAGGTCGCGGCAGGCATCCGGCACCCGGAAGCGCTCGGCGATGGCGCGGATGCGCGGGGCGCCGCGCTCGATATGGCGATAGTGCGAGGGCAGATGCTCGCGCGGGGAATCCGACTTGCCCACGTTCATGGTGAGCAGCGCGAAGCGCACCGGGAGCGGCGCCTTGATCTTGGCCGCCTCGCTGAGCTGATTGAGCAGGTGCTCGCCGAGGTCCACCTCGCCGGGGTCGTCGGCGATCTGCGGCACGCCCCACAGGCTGGCGATTTCCGGCAGCACGATCTCCAGCACGCCGCATTCGCGCAGGGCCTTGATCATGATGGCCGGCGCCGGGGCCATCAGCCCCCGTTCCAGCTCCAGCCAGATCTCGTGCGGGGCGATGTTGTCGAGGGCGCCGATCTCCATCTGCTCGAACATGAGGTCGAGGGTGTCGTCGTCGCTTTCGCTGCCTTCCGCGAGCAGGGCCGCGAAGCGCAGGATTCCGAGCCCCGGATGCATCTGCACGAGGTCGGTGGGAAAGGGGAGGAATTTACGATCCATGGGAAATTGGATCATCAGCCGGGTAAAAAATGCAATAGCCAATGCGCCGCGCCGGCCGGGCTCCGGCCATTGGCCGCATCCGGCGGCGTCCGGCCGATGCGGATTTGACGCGCGGCCTCCGGACGTGGAGCGTGGGGGAGGTCCGGCGATCCCCCTCTGCCGCACCGAAGGGAGTTCGAAGCCATGGCCGATCTTGCCCCCGTCTCCACGCCGACCGCTGCGGGTCGCCGCTCCGCGCGTGTCCCCGCGGCCGTCCTGCGGGCCTTCGCGGCGGCGCTGCTGGCTGGCGCCGTCGTGCCGTCCGCCCATGCCGAGGACGGACCGTCGTTCGACTGCTCGGCCGCCCAGAGCAAGGCGGAGCAGATGGTGTGCGCGGATCCCAAGCTGGCGGCCCTCGATCGCCGGCTGTCCGAGGTCTATTCCGCCGCCACCGATGCGCTGGACCGGCTCGACAGCGGGTCGGAGCAGGCGCTCAACGAGCTCCATGCCCTCCAGCGCGGCTGGATCAAGGGTCGCGACGACTGCTGGAAGGCCAAGGACGCGCGCGCCTGCGTCGAGGCGGCCTATCTGCGGCGCGAGGGCGAGCTGGTGGCGCGCTACATGCTCCGCAAACCCACCAGCACGGTGAGCTTCTTCTGCGACGGCAACCGGGCCAACGAGGTGACCGTTTTCTTCTTCGACACCGCCCAGCCGAGCGTGCGGATCGAGTATGGTGACAGCATCGACACCGGGGCGCTGGTGCCGGCCGGCTCGGGCGCGCGCTACGAGGCGAGCTTCGGGCGCTCGATCTCGATCAAGGGGGATGATGCGACCTTCGTCTGGAAGGAAGGATCCCCCATGGCCTGCAAGCGGGCGAGCTGAGGCGCGGAGCCCGCGCGGGGCGGGGTGCGGCGGGAGGAACGGGACGGCATGGACGGTGGAAAGCGATCGGTGCTGGTGACCGGCGGCGCGGTGCGGATCGGCCGCGAGATCGCGCTGGCGCTGGCCCGGGACGGCTGGCGGGTGTTCATCCACCACCACACCTCGGCGCAGGCGGCCGCGGAGCTCGTGACGGAGATCCGCGCCGGTGGCGGCGCTGCCGAGGCGTTCCAGGCCGATCTTGCCGACCTCGATGCGGTGGAGGCGCTGGCGCAGGCCGCCGCCGGTGCCGCGGCGGTGAGCGGCGCGCCCCTCGAAGCCCTCGTCAACAATGCCTCGCTGTTCAGCTACGACACGCTGGAGACCATGACCGCGGCGGCGTTCGACCGCCATGTGGCGGTGAACCTGCGCGCCCCGCTCTTCCTGGCGCGTCGCCTGGCGCCGGCCATGGGGGATCGCGGCGGCTGCATCATCAACATGCTCGACAACAAGCTCGATGCGCCCAACCCGGACTATCTCTCCTATACGGTGGCCAAGCTCGGCCTTGCCGCGGCGACGAAGACGCTGGCCCTCGCCCTCGCGCCGAAGGTGCGGGTGTGCGGCATCGCCCCGGGGGTGACGCTGAGCGGCGGCGTGCTCACCGATCAGGGCTTCGGCTATGCCCATGACGCCAATCCACTGCACCACGGCTGCACCCCCGGCCAGATCGCCGGGGCGGTGCGCTTCATCCTGGGCACGCCCGCGCTCACCGGGCAGATCATCGTCATCGACGGCGGCCAGTCGCTGGTCAATCCCGGGCGCGACGTCGCGTTCCTGGCGCCGTGACGGAGGGCACTTCCATCGACACCTCCTCTTCTTTAAGGCCGGTCATGACCGTGACGCGCCACAGCCTGTCCCTCACCGATTTCGCGGTCGAGGCCTCCATCGGCATCCATGATTTCGAGAAGGCGGCGCGCCAGCGCCTGCTGATCTGCGTGCGGCTGCGGCTCGATCCCGCCATCCGTGCCCGGCATGACGACATCGCCACGGCGGTGGACTACGATTTCCTGCGCGCCGGCATCGCGGCGCTGGTCGCCGGGCGCCACTACAACCTGCAGGAGACGCTGGTGGAGGACATCCTCGCCCTGTGCGCCGGGCGGCCGGGGGTGATCGGCGCCTGGGCCGCCTCGCGTAAGCCCGACGTCTATCCCGATTGCGCCGGCGTCGGCTATGAGGCGGAGGCGGACTTCGCGCCGGCTGCGGCGCCCGAGGATGCCGATGGCGTGGAGGCGGACGGCGGCTGACCCGCGGTCTCGGGCGCCGGTCTGGCGAGTGTCGGAGGCGGCGCGAGCGGGTCGGGTGCCCGCGGGTCCTCAGCCGCCGTAGCGGTGCAGCGCGGCGCCGTGATGCCGCAGCCAGGCTTCCGCTTCCATGCGGCGGGGGAAGACCCGCTCCACCAGCGCCCAATAGCGCGGGCCGTGGTTCATCTCGATGCGGTGGGCCACCTCATGGGCGGCGAGATAGTCCAGCACGAAGGGCGGCGCCAGGATCAGCCGCCAGGAGAAAGAGAGATCGCCCTTGGACGAGCACGAACCCCACCGGCTCGCGGTGTCGCGCAGGGTGATGCGGCCGGTCTCCACCCCGAGGGCCGCGCTGTGGCGGCGCACGGCGGCGATGAGGTCGCCGCGGGCCTCGCGCTTGAGATAATCGCCGAGCCGGCGCGGCAGGTGCGGCTCGTCCCCGGCCACGCACAGCAGCGGGCCATCCGGGCCCTCCTCCCGCCATACGGTGCCGCGGGCGCCGGGACGGTGGACGATCAGATGCGCCTCGCCGCGCAGCGGCAGCATCGCGCCATTGCCGAACGGCACCACCTCCGGCAGGCGCACGAGGCGCACCCGCACCCATTCGCGATGGCGCTGCACGAAGGCGCTCGCGGCGGCCAGGGAGACATGGGGCGGGGCGGTGAGGGTGACGTCGCGCGCGGCCGCACGAACCCTCAGCGTCAGCCGTCGCGCATTGGGATGGCGGCGGACGGCGACGCGCAAGGCTCCATCGTCGAGCGAAAGCTCGATCCATTCAGCGGTGGCTCGCGGCGGGGCGCTGCGATCCTGGCGGCGAAAAAGCATGCGGGCAGATCAGCTTGCTGTGCGCCGTCATCATCACCGGAATTCGCAGGCGTTGCTAGCCCCATCCCCAGGTTTTATGGCACCGGCGACTGGTCTTCGGCACGGAATGGCTCCTCTCCATGCGCGGGCGCACGCGGGCGTTGCTCGCCTGTGGCAATGCCTTGCACAATCCGGCAAGCCCTTGTCCTGGAATCCGATAAAAGTTTGCGAGGGAAGTAGCCAAATACAGCGCGTTGTCTGTTTGAGGTATTATTTTATAGAAAGCCGCGCGGGCCATATCCGCCGGGCTCCGGCAAGCGGCATCGGATCGCGCCTTGAGCGCAGCGGGCCGGCGGCGCCGGGCGGCGTGCCCTCCCGGCGGCGCGCGCTTCATCTCTTCTTAACAGAGGTAAATGATCTTCTGTTTGTCTTCTTAGGGAAATGTTCATGGCCCTTTGTCAAGGTCACGACCGCCTTGAGTTGAGTAACAGGTGGCGTAACAATGACCGATGCTTATCGGCCGAGGGCGAAATACGTGATCGGTCCCGACGGCGGTCCCCTGACCATTGCGGACCTTCCACCGCCCGATACCCGGCGCTGGGTGATCCGCCGTAAGGCCGAGGTGGTGGCGGCGGTGCGGGGCGGCCTCATTTCGCTGGAGGAGGCGTGCAAGCGCTATACGCTCACGGTGGACGAATTCCTTTCGTGGCAGGCGTCCATCGACCGCCACGGCCTGCCCGGCCTGCGCACCACCCGCATCCAGCATTACCGACAATAGGGATGGGCGGACGGCGGCGCCGTCCGCAGTCCGTCACGGAATTTCGCTCATCCCTCCGGCCGCCGCGCCAGCACCCGCCTGTCCGGTGATGGTCAGTTGGTCAGGCGCGTGCGGATGAAATCCGCGAGGAGCGCGCCGCCTTCCTCGGGCGTGCCGGTATTCTCGATCTCCAGATCGGGCGAGAGCACCATCTCCGGCGTCCGTCCCAGGCGCTCGCGGATGGCGGCGGGATCTTCCCGCCCGCGCGCGGCGAGGCGGAGGGCCCGCAGCTCCACCGGCGCGGAAACGAGCACCACCACCAGAGCCGCGAAGCGGCGGCGCGCCTCGGGCAGCGTCGCCCGCGAGCCGTTGGCCACCACGAGGCCGCCGTCGCGGATGGTCTCGGCCACCTCCGGCCCCAGCGCATAGCCGAGCCCGTGCGCCCGCCACGACAGCGGGAAGCGCCCGGACGCGCAGGACGCCTCGAACTCCGCGTCCGTGAGCGTGCCATGGGCCTCGCCCGAGCCCTGCGGCCGGGTGACGAGGCGCCGGGCGAACAGCAGGCGGCCCGCGCGGGCGTCGCTCCCGCGCGCCAGCTGCGCGCGGGCCACCGACAGCAGGGTATCCTTCCCCGCGCCCGAGGGACCCACCACCAGGATCATGGTTCCCGGGCCGAGGGGGTCCGCCTGCGCGGCGCCATCGGCGCAGGGCGCGGGCGCCACCGGGTCCGCCGGGGCGCCGGGAAAGGGTGTCGCGCCCGGCGGGCTCATGCCACCCGCCGCCCGTCGCGCAGCACCTGCCGCACCACCGGCACCGCATCGGGCACGCGCACCTGGATGAGGTCCGCCTTCTTGCCCGGCGCGATCTCGCCGCGATCGGTGAGGCCCGCCACCTCGGCCGGCACCCTGGAGACCGCCTGCACCGCCTTCGGCAGGGAGATGGAGGGCACCCGCCGGGCGAGATCGAAGGCGGACCACAGCAGGCTCGCCGGCACGTAGTCCGAGGAGAGGATGTCGAGCAGTCCCGCTCGCGCCAGGCTCTCGGCCGAGGCATTGCCGGTGTGGGAGCCGCCGCGCACCAGGTTCGGCGCGCCCATGAGCACGCGGATGCCGGCGTCGTGGGAGAGCTTCGCCGCCACCTCGGTGGTGGGGAATTCGGCGATGGCCACCCCGTCGCCGATGGCCTCGGCCACATGCTCGGGGGTGCCGTCGTCGTGGCTCGCCAGCACGCAGCCGTGCGCGTGGCCCGCCGCCACGAGGCCGGCGCGGTTGGCGCGGGCGTTGCGCTCGTGCTGGTCGAGGCGGTTCGCCACGATCACGTCCATCTCGGCGGAGGTGATGCCGCTCTTCTTCATGTAATAGGAGCGGAACTGATCCACGGTGGCGAACTGGCGCTGGCCCGGCGTGTGGTCCATCAGCGACATGATGCGCACCTCATGGGCCTCCAGGATGGTGACCACATCCTCCACCACCGATTCGGTGGGCACCTCGCAGCGCAGGTGGATGAGGTGGTCCGAGCGGAGCGCCCCGGCCGCCTTCGCTTCCTTCAGCGCTGCGGCGAGGATGGGCGCGTCGCCGTCCATGTTCTTGGCCTTGGTGTCCGGCCAGACGCGCAGGCAGTCGAACACCGTGGTGATGCCCGAGGCGGCCACCTGGGCATCGTGGGCGAGCACGGCGGCGAACGGGTTCCAGCGCACCTTGGGGCGGGGCGAGAGGTGGCCCTCCAC
>JAFIHR010000437.1 GCA_017849325.1 Xanthobacter autotrophicus
CTGACGGAAGTGGCGGGTCTATAGCCGAGTAGATGCGTTGACACAAGCCGACCTTGCCACCGAACTCCCCGCCGGCGCCGCCCCCAAGAAGGCGCGCCGCGATCTTACCCCTTTGAAGGGCCTGTGGCCGTACCTTTCGCCCTATGGCGGGCGGGTCGCGGCGGCTCTTCTCGCCATCCTGACCGCGGCCCTCGCCACACTGGCGCTGCCGCTGGCGGTGCGGCGGATGATCGATTTCGGCTTCGACCAGGGGCACCGGGGGATCATCGACCGCTATTTCCTCGTCATGGTGGGCGTGGTGGGGGTGCTCGCGCTGGCCTCGGCGGCACGCTACTACCTCGTGAACACCCTGGGCGAGCGGGTGGTGGCGGACCTGCGCGAGAAGGTGTTCTCCCGCCTCGTCACCCTCGATGGCGCGTTCTTCGATTCCGCCCGCTCCGGCGAGCTGACCTCGCGGCTCACCGCCGACACCACCCAGATCAAGGCGGCGGTCGGCGCCTCGGCCTCGACGGCGCTGCGCAACATCGTCCTGTGCCTCGGCTCCATCGTCATGATGGTGGTGACGAGCCCGCGCCTGTCGGGCCTCGTGCTCATCGCCATTCCCGTCATCGTGCTGCCGCTGGTGGCCTCGGGCCGCAAGGTGCGCACCCGCTCGCGCACTGCGCAGGACACGCTGGCGGATGCCTCCGCTTACGCCTCCGAGGCCATCGGCGCCATGCGGGCGCTGCAGGCGTCGAGCGCGGAAGGGGCCGCCCGCAGCCGCTTCGCCGATGCGGTGGAGCGCGCCTTCGAGGCGGCCCGCGACGCCATGCGCGCCCGCGCGCTTCTGACTGCGGTGGCCATCTTCATGGTGTTCGCCAGCATCGTCGGGGTGCTGTGGGTGGGCGCCCAGTCGGTGCTGAACGGCACCATGAGCGGCGGCCAGCTCAGCCAGTTCGTGCTCTATGCGGTGCTCGCCGCCTCCTCGCTGGGCGATCTCTCCCAGACCTGGGGCGAGGTGGCCTCCGCCGCCGGCGCCGCCGGGCGCATCGGTGAACTGCTGAAGGAAGAGCCGCAGGTGAAGGCGCCGGCCCGCCCCGTGGTGCTGCCGGCGCGGGTCTCCGGCGCCATCGCCTTCGATCAGGTCAGCTTCTCCTATCCGACCCGGCCGGAGGTGGCCTCGCTGGACAAGGTGTCCTTCGCCATCAGGCCCGGCGAGCGGGTGGCGCTGGTGGGACCGTCCGGGGCCGGCAAGAGTACCGTGTTCCAATTGCTGGAGCGCTTCTACGACCCCTCCGGCGGACGCATCCTGCTGGATCAGACCAACATCCTCGATTGCGATCCGGTGGCGGTGCGCCATCAGATCGCGCTGGTGCCGCAGGAGGTGGCGATCTTCGCCGACACGGTGCGCGCCAACATCCGCCTCGCCCGGCCCGAGGCGACCGACGCCGAAGTGGAGGCCGCCGGCCGCGCCGCTCTGGTGGACGAGTTCGTCGCCCGCCTGCCGCAGGGCTGGGATTCCATGGTGGGCGAGCGCGGGGTCACCCTCTCCGGCGGCCAGCGCCAGCGCATCGTCATCGCCCGCGCCATCCTGCGCGCCGCGCCCATCCTGCTGCTCGACGAGGCGACCAGCGCCCTCGATGCGGAAAGCGAGACCCTGGTGCAGACGGCCCTGGAGCGTTCCATGGAAGGGCGGACCACCCTCGTCATCGCCCATCGCCTCGCCACGGTGCAGTCGGCCGACCGCATCCTGGTGATGGAGGCCGGGCGCATCGTCGACGAAGGCACCCATGCCGAGCTGGTGGCGAAGGGCGGCCTTTATGCCCGCCTTGCGGCGCTCCAGTTCACCGGCGCCGCCGGCTGAGGCGCGGCGCTGAGCCTCAAGCGGCCGCCGGGACCCACTCCATGCGGTAGATGGGCCGGTCGGACAGCGGGTTGCTGCCCTCGCCGGTGATGACGAGCCCCTGCTTCTCGTAGAAGGCGATGGCGCGCGGATTGTCCTTGTTGACGTCCAGCGCCACGAGGCGCGGCGACAGGCGCTTGGCCTCCGCCATCAATGCCTCGGCGAGGCCCTTACCCCAGAAGGCCGGGGCGACCGCGAGCTGGTTGAGATAGCCGGTGCCGGGATGGATGGTGACGAAGCCGGCGATCGTCCCGGCGCCGCCCGGCCGCGCGACGCGGATCAGCGCCCCATCGGCCGCGAGCTTCTGCAGGTGCTCGTAGAGCCAGGCGCGGCGGGTCTCGAAATCGATCTCCGGCAAAGTCCGGTTCCAGCTCGCCACCCACATGTCGCCCATCTCGTCGAGGTTCGCCGGGGCGAAATCGTCGAGCCGGAAGGGGGCCGCGTCCGGCGGGGCGTGGGGCGAGGGAGCGGGCGACGAGGCCATGGCGGGCATCCGAATCAGCAAGGCGCGGCGCGCTGTCCCGCCGGCGGGGCACCCATGAAAGAGGCGCCTCAGCGCTCCGTCAATTTCAATTCGATGCGGCGGTTGCGGGCGGCGGCGGCCTCGGTGCCGGAGGTGTCCACGGGCTGGTATTCGCCGAAGCCGGCGGCGATCAGGTGGCGCGGGCTCACCCCTTTCGCCACCAGATACTGCACCACCGCGATGGCGCGGGCGGCCGACAACTCCCAGTTGGAGGGAAACTGCGGCGTGGCGATGGGGCGGTTGTCGGTGTGCCCGTCTACCCTGAGCGCCCAGTCGATGTCGGGCGGGATTTCCTTTTCGAGCTGGAGGATGGCGCCGGCCAGCTTGTCGAGGGCGGTGGTGGCCTCCGGGCGCGGGGTGGCCGAACCCTGGTCGAAGAACACCTCCGACTGGAACACGAAGCGGTCCCCCTCGATGCGCACGTCCGGCCGGTTGCCGAGGATCTCCCGGAGGCGGCCGAAGAATTCGGAGCGGAAGCGGTTCAGCTCCTGCACCCGCTGCGCCAGCGCGACGTTGAGGCGGCGGCCGAGATCGGTGATCCGGCTCTGGCTCTCCGTATTGCGCGTCTCGGAGGCGTTGAGCGCCTCCTCGAGGGCAGCCATCTGCCGGCGCAGGGCGGCGATCTGCTCGTTGAGCAATTCCACCTGGGCGAGGGCGCTCGCGGTGGCGTCCTTCTGCAGCGCCGCCTCGCGCGAGAGCGCGTCCTCCCGCGAGGTGTCCGGCACGGCGGGAACGGCGGGCAGGCGGGCGGCGTCGGCGCGCAGCCGGTCGCGCTCGGCGGAGGTGGCGTCGAGGCTCGCGCGCAGGGCCGCCATCTCGCCCGCCGTGGTCTGGCCGGAAACCTTCTCCAGCGCCAGCAGGTCGGTGAGCTGGCGGATCTGCGCCTGCAGGCGCTGCAGCATGGAGTTCTTGCCCGTCATCTCCTGGGTCAGGAAGAACTGGGTCAGCGCGAACACCGACAGCAGGAAGACGAACACCATCAGCAGCGTGGACAGCGCATCCACGAAGCCGGGCCAGTAGTCGATGCCGCGGTCGCGGCCGCGCCGTCCGAGGGCCATGGCGTCAGGCCTTCCGTTCGTCCATCTCGATGCCGGCCGCCTCGTCGAGCTTCTCGATGAGGGCGCGCAGCTCCTGCTGCTGGCCGCCCTGCACCTCGATCATCTCCTTCATGAGCGCCTGCTCGGAGCGCATGTGGGTGACGAGGCCCTGGAGGCTCTCGGCAAGCTGCGCCATGGCGGTGGTGACCCGCTGCGAGCCGGCTTCACCCATGGCCTTCTCCAGCCGGCCCATGGCGGCGATGAGGGCCCCGGCGTCGGCCGGGGCGGGCGGGGGCAAAGCGAGGGGCGGCGAGGGCTGGGCGGTCGCGGCGAGGCGGCGATCGGCGGCCGGCCCCGGCGGCGTGGCCAGGCCGGCGAGATTGGCGTCGATGTCGCGCACGGTGGTGGAGAGCCAGTCCTCCAGATCGGTGTAGAAGCGGTTCTGCGCCTGCCCCGCCTGCAGGTCGAGGAAGCCCAGCACCAGCGATCCCGACAGGCCGAACAGGGAGGAGGAGAAGGCCGTGCCCATGCCGCCGAGCGGCGCGGCGAGGCCGTTCTTGAGATCCTCGAACACCGAGCCGGCATCGGGCCCCACCTGCAGCGCCTTGATGACCGTGCCGATGGAGGAGACCGTCTCCAGCAGGCCCCAGAAGGTGCCGAGCAGGCCGAGGAAGACGAGCAGGCCGGTGAGGTAGCGCGCCAGCTCGCGGCTCTCGTCCAGGCGCGTGCCGATGGAATCGAGGATCGAACGCATGGTGGACTGGGAGATGGCCATGCGGCCGATACGGTCGCCGAGCAGCGCCGCCATGGGCGCCAGCAGCACCGGCGGGCTCGCCACGGCGAGCCCGGGATCGGCGAGGCGGAAGGAATTCACCCAATCCACCTCGGGAAACAGCCGCGCCACCTGACGGATGGCGAGGATGATGCCCACCGCCAGCACGCCGAAGATGACGCCGTTGAGTCCCGGATTGTTGAGGAAGGCCGAGACGATCTGCTGGTAGAGCACCGCCGCCAGCGCCGCGCACAGGGCGAGGAACACGAGCATCCGCACCAGGAAGATGCGCGGCGAGGAGACCTTCAGGAACGGATCGACGACACGCGCCATGGCTTCCCCGCTCGGTGGCAATGCAGAAATCCGGCTCGCTCCGGACTATCGCACAGGAAGGCGGCGATGGAACCCCGCATCGGCCGGCTGCGGCGAACCGCGCCGCGCCGTGCCCGCCTGCGCCGGCCTAAAGGTCGAAGCGCGGCGCCAGCGTCTCCAGGAAGCTGATGGGCCGGCCGGTGGAAGGGGTGGTGAGCTCGCCCTCCCACATCACCCGGGCGCCGCGCACGAAGGTGCCCACCGGCCAGCCGGTGACCTCCACCCCGTCATAGGGGGTCCATTGGGAGCGCGAGGCGATCCAGTCGTTGGTGATGGTCATGGTGCGCTTTAGGTCCACCACGGTGAAGTCGGCGTCGTAGCCGAGCGCGATGCGGCCCTTGCAGGCGATGTTGAAGATCCGCGCCGGCCCGGCGCTGGTGAGGTCCACGAAGCGCTCCAGCGAGAGCTGGCGCGAGGCCACCTTGTCGAGCAGCAAAGGCACAAGGGTCTGAACGCCGGTCATGCCCGAGGGGCTCTCGGGATAGGGCTTGGCCTTCTCTTCCAGCGTGTGGGGCGCGTGGTCGGAACCGATCACGTCCACCACCCCGTCGGCGATGGCGCGCCACAGGCCCTCGCGGTGGCGGGCGGTGCGCACCGGCGGGTTCATCTGGGCGAGGGTGCCGAGACGCTGGTAGCAGTCCGGCGCCACCAGGGTGAGGTGATGGGGCGTCACCTCCACCGTGGCCACATCCTTGGCGCCCGCCAGGAGCTTCATCTCGTCGGCGGTGCTCACATGCAGCACGTGGACCCGCTTGCCGGTCTCCCGCGCCAGTGTGATGAGCCGGCGGGTGGCGATGAGCGCCGCCTCCTCGTCGCGCCAGTTGGGATGGGTGGAGGGATCGCCCGTCACCTGCATCACCTTGCGTTCGAGCAGGCGCGGCTCGTCCTCGCAATGGAAGGCGGCGCGGCGCGAGATGGCTTTCAGGATGCGGCGGATGCCCTGGTCGTCCGCCACCAGCAGCGTGCCGGTGGACGAGCCGATGAACACCTTCACCCCTGCGGCGCCCGGCAGGCGCTCCAGCTCCGGCAGGTCGGCCACGTTCTCGTGGGTGCCGCCCACGTAGAAGGCGAAGTCGCAATGCATCCGCCCGGTGCCGCGCTTCACCTTGTCGGCCAGGGCCTCGGCGGTGGTGGTGGCGGGCTTGGTGTTGGGCATCTCGAAGACCCCCGTCACCCCGCCCATGACGGCGGCGCGCGAGCCGGTCTCCAGATCCTCCTTGTATTCCACCCCCGGCTCGCGGAAATGCACCTGGGTGTCGATGACCCCGGGCAGGATGTGCAGGCCGGTGGCGTCCACAACCTTCTTGGCCTTGGTCTTCGCCACCGTGCCGAGGGCGGTGATGCGTCCGTCCTTCACCCCGATGTCGCACCGGCCGATGCCCGCGGGCGTGACCGCCGTGCCACCTTTCAGCACCAGATCGAAGGTTTGGGCCGGAGTTTGCGCCATGGACGGACACTCGCTCTTGAGGGGATCTTCCTTGCGCTTTAGGCTTTCATTTTATTTCACACAAGGACGGTCCCATGCCCGTCGTTCATTTGACCGATCGTGCGCTCATTCGTGCCAAGGGCCTAGACGCCCGCTCGTTCCTGCACCACCTCGTCACCTGCAACATCGAGACGCTGGAGGTGGGCGGCTCGCGCTTCGGCGCGCTGCTCACCCCGCAGGGCAAGATCATCTCCGATTTCCTGGTCTACGGGGAAGGCGAGGACAGCTTCCTCATCGACGCCCCCAGGGAGCGGGCCGAGGACCTGAAGAAGCGCCTGCTGTTCCATCGGCTGCGCGCCAAGGTGCAGTTCGACGCGCTCGACGACATGGCGGTGGCGGCGGTGTTCGGCGGTGATGCGGCCCCGGCCGGCGCGCAGGTCTTCGCCGACCCGCGGGTCGAGACGCTGGGCCAGCGCGCGGTGCTGCCGCTCGCCGAGGCGCAGGCCATCGGCGGCGACCTCGCGGCCTATGACGCGCACCGCATCGCCCTCGCGGTGCCCACCGGCGGCGCCGACTTCGCCTACAACGAGACCTTCCCCCACGAAGCCGACATGGACCAGCTCAACGGCGTGGACTTCAAGAAGGGCTGCTTCGTGGGCCAGGAGGTGGTGAGCCGCATGCAGTACCGCTCCACCGCCCGCAACCGCGCGGTGGAGGCGGTGTTCGCCAAGACGCCCGAGACGGGGGTGGAGATCATGGCGGGGGAGAAGAGCGTGGGCCGCATCTCCTCGGTGGCCGGCGGGCAGGGCATCGCCATGGTGCGCATCGACCGCGCATTCGACGCCCGCACCGATGGCGTGCCGCTGAAGGCGGGCGACATCGACGTCGAGCTGCGCCTGCCGCCGTGGGCCACCTTCTCCATGGATTGGGAGCGCAAGTGACGGCATTCTCTCCGTCATGAGCGAGGCGGCGCAGGCTGCGGCGGAGGGCGGATGCACGCGCCATGCGGACGGCCTCTGGCGCTGCCGCTGGTGCGGCAGCGATCCGCTCTACATGGCCTATCACGACACCGAATGGGGCGTGGAGGAGCGCGACAGCCGCGCCCTCTTCGAGAAGCTGCTGCTCGACGGCTTCCAGGCGGGGCTCGCCTGGATCACCATCCTGCGCAAGCGGGACAATTTCCGCCGCGCCTTCGACGGCTTCGAGCCGGAGCGCATCGCCCGCTACGACGCCGCCAAGGTGGAGGCGCTGATGGCCGACGCCGGCATCGTGCGCAACCGGGCGAAGATCGAGGGCGCGGTGCTCTCCGCCCGCGCCTATCTCGACCTTCAGGAGAAAGGCATCCACTTCTCCGATCTCATGTGGGAGGCGGTGGGCGGCGAGGTGCGGGTCAACCGCCCCGCGCGGCTGGCCGACATTGCGGCCGAGACCGCCGAATCCCGCGCCCTCTCCAAGCGGTTGAAGGGGCTCGGCTTCAAATTCTGCGGCCCGACCATCGTCTATGCGGCCATGCAGGCCTGCGGCCTGGTGGACGACCATCTGGCGGGGTGCTACCGCGCCCGCCCGTGAGGGCGGTCGCGGCGCGCGAAACTGGCCCGCCCGTAAGGGCGGTGGCGTCAGGTACAGGATTGGCCCGCCCATAAGGGCGGTCGCGGCCGCTTCGGGACAGGGATGCCGCTTTGCAAGCCTCGGCCGGCGGGGTGCACAATGGTGCCTCCCTGGGACGGGATGATGCGGGGGCGGGGCACCATGCGCATATGGAAGACGGCGTGCTGGCTGGCGGAGCTGTTCTCGCTCCAGCGCAGCCTCTGGGTGGCGATCTCCCTCCTGTCCATCGTCGGACTGATCTACACCGCGGTCCCGTTTCTCAACACGCTGACGTCCACCTTCGTCCCTCAGGTGTCGCTGGTGCTGCTCTATGTGGACCAGCAGGTGAATCTCGGCCACCAGTTCGACGATACGCTGCGCTCCATGTTCTGGGCGGCGCTGACGGCGTCCATCGCCTTCGTCATCGTCATCTGCCCGCGGCGCAAGGCGCTGGTGAGCGCCATGTGCGACGGCTACTGGAAGAATTTCCTCGCCCCGCTGCTCGACAGCACATCCGATTGGGTGGTGGTCATCAAGCCCACCTTCGGCATCTGCATCGATACCGAGCTGTACAGCCGTCAGATGGCGGCGCGCGTCGCCCGCGACCTGAACGTGACGCTCGACGAGCGCCATATCGCGGCGGCGCGGCGCACCGGCTTCGTTGCCCTGCGCGATGGCGCCGCCTTGCCGGTGATCTTTGACTTCGGCCGCAATCTCACGGTTCTCGGCGAGATCATCGATGCGGAGCTGAAGAGCTTCCTGGGCGGCACGCTCTGCTCCGCCGACGACAAGTTCGACTTCATCCGCGACAAGATCTACGCGCGCCTCGCCACCCACTGGCTGGCTCGGCTCGACCCCAACAAGCGGGTGGTGATCATCGATGCCGGCGAGATCGGCACGCTGGCGGCACGGCTGCCCGTTCTCGCCGCCGGCCCGGCCCCTTCGGGAGCCGCGCCGGGGGTGTGAGAGAGGTCAGAAGCGGGTCACCACATCCGACAGCGCCGGGCGCGGGCGATCCTCCAGCGGCTGGGCCGGGGTGCCCATGTAGATGAAGCCCGCCACGCGCTCATGCTCGGCAAGGCCGAGGGCGGCGCGGGCATCGGCGTCGTAGGTCGGCCATTCGCTGATCCAGGTGGCGCCGTAGCCCAGCGCCAGCGCGGC
>JAFIHR010000438.1 GCA_017849325.1 Xanthobacter autotrophicus
ATAGCCCCAGAACCAGACGTCGGCCTTGGCGACGCCATAGGCCTCGAGCCCCGCCACGATGGCGATGACGCCGGCCCCGGACACCAGCATGCCGATGCGATAGGCCGCCACATAGCCGGCCATGCCGGCGGCCTGCTCGTTCGGCTCAAGGCGCTCCACGCGGAAGGCATCGACCACGATATCCTGCGTGGCCGAGGCGGTGGCCACCACCAGCGCGCCGAGCGCCACGAAGAAGGGCGAGGCGAGCGGATTCTGCGCGCCCAGGAACAGGATGGCGGCCATCAGCGCGATCTGGGTGGCGAGCAACCAGCCCCGCCGCCGCCCGAGCAGGCGCGAGAGGAGCGGCACGTCGAGCGCATCCACCAGCGGCGCCCAGAGAAATTTCAGCGTGTAGGGCAGGCCCACCAGGGAGAACAGGCCGATGCTCGAAAGGCTCACCCCCGCCTCGGTCATCCATACCGACAAGGTCGTGCCGGTGAGCGCCAGCGGCAGGCCCGAAGAGAAGCCGAGCAGGATGACCGTCAGCACCCCCGGCCGGGCATAGACCGAAAGGCCCTCCCAGAAGGAGGGCTTGAGCGCGGCGGGCGCTTCGGCGGGGGCGGTCTCGTCGCTCATGGTCATGGGTCGGGCTGCTCGCGGCGGAAGTTGCGGTGTGCTCCGGCCGTCCGGGCCGATGCGGCCTTCCCGCTGAGGCCGATCGCGGGCGGCGATTCAGCGGTGGCGGGCCAGGCGTCCGGAGCAGTGGAGCGCATCTTTGGTAAACAAAATGCGACGCGCGCCCGGTCCACGCACCCGGTCCGCGCGCCCCACGCCGGAGGGGGCGCGACGATTTCCTGCAGCGCCGCGGCGGGCGCGGCCGTCCGGGCCCGCTCAAGCCTGCGGCTGCTGGCTCCACAGCCCCGTTTCCACCTTCGAGACGGCGATCACCGCCTGGGTGCGGCTCTCCACCCCGAGCTTCTGCAGGATGGCGGAGACGTGCGCCTTCACCGTCGCCTCGGAGACCGACAGCTCGTAGGCGATCTGCTTGTTGAGCCGGCCCTCGGACAGCATCATCAGCACGCGCACCTGCTGCGGCGTCAGCGTGGAGAGGCGGGCGATGATGGCGTCGGCCTCGCCGTCGGCGGAGGCGGCGAGGTTCACGTCAGGCGGCGTGAAAGTGTCGCCCTCCAGCACCTGGGTGATCGCCTCGCGCATCTGGCCGACGCCCAGCGTCTTGGGAATGAAGCCCGAGGCGCCGAGGTCGAGGCAGCGGCGGATGACGCCGGGCTCCTCATTGCCGGAGACCACCACCACCGGCAGCGCCGAATATTGCGCGCGAAGATAGATGAGGCCGGAAAAGCCGCGCGCCCCCGGCATGGTGAGGTCGAGCAGCACGAGATCGAAATCCTGGTCGCGCTCCAAAAGCGCGGTCAGATCGTCGAACGTGCCCACTTCCTCGATCTCGACACCCGCCTGATGCCCTTGGACGGCTTCGCGCAGGGCGCCGCGGAACAGCGGATGGTCGTCAGCGATGGCAAGACGCAATCTGGCCTTGGCGTCCTCTCCCAATGTGTCCTCCCCGGCACGGCGCGTTGCCTGCGATCCGATGCCGTACTTCCCTTACCACCCCCGCACCGACAACATATCGGGCGCGTACCGAATCACGTACCGCAATCATCCGACCGTGGCAAAGCCGAGGCAAGCCGGTCCGGGCTATTCCACACCTGTTCCGGTGAAGATAAGGCGGATTTCGCGCCGGTGTGGCTTGGTGCGGTGCTCGATCAGGTAGAGGCCCTGCCAGGCGCCGAGCCCGAGCCTGCCGTCTTCCACCGGAATGGTCACGGTCACATCGGTGAGCATGGTGCGCACGTGCGCCGGCATGTCGTCGGGCCCTTCGAGGTCGTGCACCCAGCCGAAGCCCGTGGGCGCCAGGGTTTCCAGCGCGGTGATGAGATCGGCGCGCACGTCCGGGTCGGCATTCTCCTGGATGGTGAGCGAGGCCGAGGTGTGGCGGCAGAAGGCGGTGAGCGTCCCCGTCGCGGCGCCGGCCTCGGCGAGGAAGGCCGCCACCTCGGCCGTGATCTCGAAGAAGCCGCGGCCCGAGGTGTTCACCTCAAGGTGGGTGAGAGCCTGGAAGGTGACCGGCTGGCGCCGTGCCGGTGCGCGTCGCATGTGTGTCATGATCTCCCCCTCCTGTTGCCTCGTGCCGCGTCTTGGATTTTCTAGAGGGCAGGTTCGTGCCGCCCGCTTTCTATCCACCAGGCATCGCGCCCCCGCCAGAAGGATTCGCCATCCGATGTCCGAGCCCGCCTCCAAGCCGCATCTGTGCGTCGATCCCGCCGTCTTCACGCCGGAAGCCGTCGCGCGCGACACCCAGATGGTGAACGATGCCATCGTGAAGGCGCTCAATGCCGCGCCGGACCGCTGGAAGGTGCCGTGGCCCAAGATGCGCGCCGGGCGGCTCGCCGGCATGGGCACTTTCCCCATGCCTCCGGAGAGCCCGCGCGCCAGCGTCGACACCATTCCCGGCCCGCGCGGCGACATCCCGGTGCGCATCCTGATGCCCGACGGCGCCCCCAAGGGGGTCTATCTGCACATCCACGGCGGCGGCTGGACCCTGGGCTCGGCGCGGGAGAACGAGACCCTTACCGACCGCATCGCCGCCCGCACCGGCCTTGCCGTGGTCTCGGTGGACTATGCCCTGGCGCCGGAGAACCCCTATCCCTGCGGGCCGGACGATTGCGAAGCCGCGGCGCTGTGGCTGATCTCGGAGGGGGCGAAGCGCTTCGGCACCACGCGCTTCGCCATCGGCGGCGAATCGGGCGGCGCCACCCTGGTGATGACCACGCTGGTCCGGCTGCGCGACACCCACAAGGTGACGCCGTTCTCCGCCGTGAACGTCACCGCCGGCTGCTACGACCTGCGGCTCACCCCCTCGGTGCGCAACTGGGGCGATCTGCCCCTGGTGCTGAACACCGAGGACATCGCCCGCTTCGTCGGCAATTATCTCTGCAACGGCGGCTCGGCCGACGATCCCGACGTCTCGCCGCTGCTGGCGAACCTGAAGGGCCTGCCCAAGGCGCGCTTCACGGTGGGGTCCCGCGACGCGCTGCTCGACGACACGCTGTTCATGGCCAGCGCGTGGGTTGCGGCGGGCAATGAGGCCGAGCTCGCCGTCTATCCCGGCGGGTGCCACGTCTTCATCGCCTTTCCCGGCTCCATCGCCGACGATGCCCTGGCGAAGATGGACGCCTTCCTGAGCGACTTCTGAGGCGCGCCGGCGGGTCAGAGCTTCTGGCCGGGCGGCTCGGTGCCCTGCACCATGTCGCGCAGGCGCTTGTAGATATATTCCAGATAGCCGAGCGCCTGGTCGATCTCGGAGAGGGTCTGGTCGTCGGGGCCGGTGGCAGCGCCCGGCTCCGGGGGCGTGGTGCCGGCCTTGAGCCGGGCCACCTCCTTCTGCAGCCGGGCGATCTCCGCCTCATAGGCGTCGCGCGCATCGGGCACGGGCACGCAGGCGAAGCGGCCCGCCTCCTTGCTGCAATAGGAGGCCTGTCCGGTCTGGGTGTCGAGCTTCAGCACGCCGCCGTCGACGGGGGCGAAGGCGAAGCGCGCCACCTGCGGTCCGGCGAGCGGTCCGGTGGACGGTCCCATCGGCGCTCCCTTGGGCGGAGGCTCCACCGCCTCCGTATGGGGCGTCGCCGCCGTGGGCTGGGCCGCTGCCGGCGCCGCGGACGCCACCGCGAGGAGGGCAAGGAGGAAGGTGGCCGAGCGGGTCATGGGCGCCTCGTGGTTCATGGGGGCCTCGTGATGCGAGAGCGGCTGCGGGGGACTATAGCCGCCTTCCCCCGCGATGGGCACCGGCCGGCCCGAGCGCCCGGCGGGGCGAGCCGGCGTGCCTTGACCTCGTCGCTTGACTCCGGCCGCCGGGATCCGCTCCATCAGCCGGCGCGTTCCGTTGTCGGGGCTGCGGTCAAGCCAGGGTTCGGAGGATCGGATGAGCGAAGCACAAGGCATTCAGGCGCGTCTTGCGGCGCTGAAGGCGGAGCTGGACGGCGCCATCGCCCACCTGAAGATGGATGACGACACCGCGGCCGAGCTCACCCGGCTGGAGAAGGAGGCGCGCCGCATCGCCGACGAGGCGGCCGACGCCCTCGCCGATGCCGGCAAGAAGGCCGAGGCCTATGTGGCCGAGCGCCCGCTCACCGGCGTCCTGACGGCGCTTGTCGCCGGCATCGTCATCGGCGCCCTGTGGAGGCGGCGGTGAGCGATTTCGACGCGCTGAGGCGCAATCTCAGCGTCCTCGCGCGGGCCGACCTGCTGATCGCGGAGATCTGGGCGCGGCACCTCGCCGTGCGCTCCGGCCTCATGATGCTGGCGGGCCTCGTGGCCGCGTTCGGCCTCGTGATGCTGGGTATCGCCGGATTCCTGGCGCTGGAAGAGGCCTATGGCGCCATCACGGCGGCGACGGTGTGCGGGGCGGGGGCGGTGTTCCTCGCCCTCATCCTCGCTCTCATCGCCATGAATCTGAAGCCGGGCCGCGAGCTCGACATGGCCGCCGAGGTGCACCAGAACGCGGTGGCAGCCCTGGGCAATGAGGTGAATGCCGCCACCAGCAGCGTCACCCGGCTCGCCGCCATGGCCCGCAATCCGCTGCAGAACGGCCTTTCGGGGCTGATCGTGCCGGCGCTGACCTTCCTTCTGAGCCTGCTGGGCAAGCGCAAGGGCTAGG
>JAFIHR010000439.1 GCA_017849325.1 Xanthobacter autotrophicus
CGGCAAGTCCCCGCTCGGCAGGTCCGTCCTCGACGGGCCGATGCCGGGAAAGGCGTCCCTCATCCAGCTCGTCAACGCCTACGGCGCCTATCTCGCCGCTCTGGTGGTGCGCGGCCTGGAGCTGGTGGGCAAGCTCGGCCTCTACATGCTGGCGGCGCGCCTGCTCGGGGTGCACGAGGCGGGGCTGTTCTTCCTGTGCACCACCTGGATCGGGCTGATCTCGACCCTGGCGCGGGCGGGCTACGAGAAGGCCGCCATGCGCCACCTCGCCGCCGAGCTGGCGGTGGGCAAGGGGCAGGAGGCGCGCCGGGCGCTGGTCGCCTCCACCCTCGCGGTCACCGTGGGCGGCGTCCTCACCACCCTCCTCACCCTCGCCCTGGCCTATCCCATGGCGACCTACGCCTTCAAGGACGAGACCCTCACCGCCGCGCTCATCGTCTCGGCGGCGTCGATCCTGCCGCAGACCTGGTGCGTGTTCGTGGGCCACGCCCTGGTGGGGCTGGGACGCGGGGTGAGCGGCCAGTTCATCCAGAACGGGCTGTGGCCGGTGCTGACCCTGGTTGCGATCGGCCTCGGGGCGCGGTCGCTGGACGGCATCCTCTATGCCTGGGCCTTCGCCAACTTCGCCTCGGCCGTGGTGGGAACCGCGCTGCTGCTGCGTGAGCGCGGCCGCTTCGCCCGCACCGCCCACGCCGCGCCGGCCGCCGCCGAGCCGCTGCCCGCCCTGTGGCGCACCGCCTGGCCGCTCTCCATCGTGGAGCTGGTGCAGGTGGGGCTGAATTCGCTGCCGGTGCTGCTGCTCGCGAGCTTCGGGATGCCGGCCGAAGTGGGCGCCTTCAGCGTCGCCCAGCGCATGTCGCTGCTGGTGTGGGTGGTGGTGACCTCCATCGGCACCATCGCCGCCCCGGCCTTCGCCGCCAGCCACCGGGTGGGTGACTGGCCCGCGCTCCGCGCCCTCAACACCAAGGTGCGCCTCGCCGTCGCCGTGTTCGGCCTGCCGGTGGTGGCGGCCATGCTGGTGATGCCCGCGACGCTGCTGGAGATCATCGGCCCGGGGTTCGAGATCGCCGCCGCGGCGCTGGTGATCATGGCGCTCGGCCAGCTCGTGAGCTGCTTCCTGCCCAGCCAGGACATCGTGCTCGCCATGACCGGCCACGGCAGCGTGCTGCGCTGGCTCAACGCGGCGCAGCTGCTGTCCTGCTGCCTGCTGTGCGCCGTCCTGATCCCGCTCTACGGCATGAACGGCGCGGCCATTGCCACCGCCATCTTCATGGCGCAGGGCGCCATCGGAACGGCGCTCGCCGTGCGCCGCCTCTTGCCGGGCGTGCTCTAGGGCGGCAACCAGGGGGCGCGGGACCAGCGAGGAGAGGCGCCCGCCATGGCCGGCGACACCGAGACGATGCCCGCCTTCGCCGAGACCTGCTTTCCCGGGGTGCGCCTCGCCCGCCGCGACGCGGCCGGTGCCGCCGACGCCAACGCCGCCCGTCCGCCGGGCGAGCCCTCCTCCGAATATCTCGCCCGCGCGGTGGCGCGGCGCGATCCTGCGGCCTACGGCATGGCGCCGCCCGCAAGGCGCGAGACGCGCTGAGGGGACTGCGCCGGCCTCAGTCGCGGGCCAGCGCCTCCACCGGATCGAGCAGCGAGGCGTTGCGCGCCGGCAGATAGCCGAACACCACGCCGATCAGGCTGGCGCACACCACCGCCGCGACGATGGCGCTCATGGAATAGATCAGGGTGAAGCTGGTCTGCATGGCGTTGAACACCACGCCGAAGGCGAGCGCCGTCCCCACCCCGAACAGCCCGCCGATGAGGCAGACCAGCACCGCCTCGATGAGGAACTGCTCCAGGATGTCCGAGCGCCGCGCCCCCACCGCCATGCGCACGCCGATCTCGCTCACCCGCTCGGACACCGACACCAGCATGATGTTCATCACCCCGATGCCGCCCACCACCAGCGAGATCACCGCGATGGCGGCGATCAGCAGCGCCAGGGTCTGGGTGGTGCTGGTGATGGTCTGGCGGATGTCGTCGGTGTTGATGATGAAGAAGTCCTTGGTGCCGTGGCGCTGCAGGAGGAAGGCGTCGACCGCCTGCTCGGCGATGTCGGTGGCGACGTCGTCGCTCACCTTCACGGTGATGGAGCGCAGCGTGGTGGTGCCGAGGAAGCGCGCCTGCACCGTGGTGTAGGGCAGGTAGACCTGGAGGTTCTGGCTGGAGCCGAAGCCGCCCTGCTGCGGCTGTGTCACGCCGATGATGCGGCACGGCACCTTGCCCACCAGGATGATGCGCCCGATGGCTCCGCCCGGCACGTCGGAGAACATGGCCTTTCGGGTGTTCTCGTCGATCACCGCGTCCTGGGCGTAGGTGGCGACGCTCTCCTGGTCGAAGAAGCGGCCGTCCGCCAGCTTGGTGCCGCGCGCGTCGAAATAGCCGGCGCCCACGCCGATGACCTGGGCGCTGGATTCCAGCGAATCGAAACGCACCGTGGAGGTGGTGGAGACGGTGGGGGTCACCGCCGCCACATAGGGCTGCTTGGCGAGCTCGTTGGCGTCGGCCACCACGAGGGTGGTGATCTTGCCCGAGCGGGTGTCGCCGAAATTGCGCCCGGCGAAGATCTCCAGCGTGTTGGTGCCGAGCCCGGAGATGTTGGCGAGCACCTTCTGCCGCGAGCCCTCGCCCAGCGCCACCACGCAGATCACCGAGGCGATGCCGATGATGATGCCGAGCATGGTGAGGAAGGTGCGCATGCGGTGGGCCAGCATGGAGACCACCGCCATGTGCAGGGATTCCTGAAGGCCGGAGAGGCGCGCCTGAAGGGTGCGGTTCTCATGCGTGCCTGGCAAGGCATCCGAGGGCGCGCCGCGGGCGCGCGGCGTGCCGGCGGCCGGCTCGACGGCGATTCCAGCACCGGCGGGGCCGGGCGCGACGGGCGCGCCGCCGGGCCCGGCATCCGCCCCGACGCCCACCTCGGCAAGCGCCGGCGCGGGCACCTCGCGCACGTTGATCCGGTCGGAGGTGATCTCGCCGTCGCTGATCTGGATGATCCGCCCGGCCCGCGCCGCCACTTTCATGTCGTGGGTGACGATGATGACCGTGCGCCCCTCGGCGTTCAGCTCGTCGAGGATGCGCAGCACCTCCTCGCCCGAATGGCTGTCGAGCGCGCCGGTGGGCTCGTCGGCGAGGATCACCGCGCCACCGTTCATCAGCGCCCGGGCGATGGAGACGCGCTGCTGCTGGCCGCCGGAGAGCTGGCCGGGCCGGTGCTGGGTGCGGTTCGCCATGCCGAGCCGGTCCAGCAGGGCGCCGGCGCGCTTCTCCCGCTCGCCGGGCGTGGCGCCGGCATAGATGGCGGGGATCTCCACATTGCCGAGCGCGGTCAATTCGCCAAGCAGGTGATAACGCTGGAAGATGAAGCCGAAATGCTCGCGCCGCAGGGCGGCGAGCTCGTCCGGGGCGAGCTGCGCCGTCTCCCGCCCGGCGATGCGGTAGCTGCCGGAGGTGGGCCGGTCGAGGCAGCCGAGGATGTTCATCAAGGTGGACTTGCCCGAGCCCGAGGCGCCGACGATGGCCACCATCTCGCCCGCCGCGATCTCGAGGTTCACGTCCTTGAGCACGGCGAGGGTGCCCTCGCCGGAGGGGAATTCCCTGCGCAGGTCGCGCAGCTGGATGAGCGGCTCGCCCATGGGCCTCCCCTAAAGCCCCATGGGCGGCGGCGGACGCCGCTGGCTGCTGGCGGAGGGCACCCCGCTCGCCTGGCCGGTCACCACCCGCTCGCCATCCTTGAGACCGGAGCGGACCTCCACCCGGATCTTGTTGTCGAGCCCCACCGTCACCTCGCGCGGCGTGATGGTGCCGCCGGCGTCCACCACCCGCACCGTATAGCTGCCGTCCCGCCCCCGCGCGCCAAGGGCGGCCGAGGGGATGGTGAGGACGCCGCGCGCCTCGCCGGTGATGATGTTCGCCTGCACCGTCATGTAGGTGCGCAGGCGCCCCTCCTTGTTGGGCACGTCGAACACGCCGATGTAATAGATGGCGGAGGAGGACGACGACGAGGACGACGAGCTCGACGAGGAGCCCGACGTGGAATCCGAGAACGAGCTGTCGTTCTTGATGGATTCCGGCGCCGGCTCGATGAACCCCAGCGTCGCCTCGTAGCGCCGCTCCGGCTCGCCGACGATGCTGAAATAGAGCGACTGGCCCGGCCGCACCCGCACGATGTCGGCCTCGGAGATTTCCGCCCGTACCGTCATCACGTCGAGCTGGCCGATGATGACGATGGTGGGCGCCGACTGGGCGGCGTTCACCGTCTGGCCCTCCTGGGTGACGATGGAGAGCACGGTGCCGTCGATAGGAGCGGTGATGCGGGTGTAGCCGAGGTTCACCTTGGCGGTCTCCACCGCCACCTGGGCCTCGGTGATCTGCGCCTCCAGGGCGGCGATCTGCGCCTTCGTGGTGCGCACGTCGGCCTGGGCGGTCTGGAAATCGGCCTCGGACACCGCCTTCTGCGCCACCATCTTGGTCTGGCGCGCGAGGGTGAGGGTGTTGAGGACCAGGGTCGCCTCCTTCTCCTCCTTCTGCGCCTTCATGTTGGCAAGGGAGGCCTCGGCGGTGCGCAGGTCGTTCTGCTGCGGCACCGAATCGATCTGCGCCACGAGATCGCCGGCCTTCACCCGGTCGCCGAGCTTGACCTTGATGGCCGTCACCCGGCCCGACACCTGCGCGCCCACGGCGACGAGGCGCGAGGGCTTGAGCGTGCCGGTGGCGAGCACGGTCTGCTCGATGTCGCCCCGCGCCACCGGGGCCGACATGATGCGCGGCGCCTCGGCGGCGAAGAAACTGCTGCCGACCACGCTGTAGAGCCCCCAGGCGGCGAGGGCCGCCGCGCCCATGAGGGCGATGCGCGATGGCGAAAGGCCGCGTTTCCTCATCATTGGGCCTCTCGCTTGGGAAGGAAGGCCGGGCGCGGCCCCATGTCGGTGTCCGCCACCACGGGCGTGTAGGTGTCGATAGCGCCGTCCCAGCCCCCGCCGAGCGCCTTGTTCAGGGCCACATAATCGGTGGCGAGGGTGATGCGGCTCTGGATCAGGGAATCGGCGGCGGAATACAGCGAGCGCTCGGCATCGAGCACGTCGAGGAAGCTGGTGGAGCCCGCCTCGTAGAGGTCGCGCGAGAGCCGCGCCGCCTTGGCGTAATTGGAGGCGGACGTGGTGAGCTTGTCGCGCCGCAGCCGCTCCTGCTTCAGGGCGACGAGGGAATTCTCCACCTCCTCCAGCGCCGTCAGCACCGACGCCTCATAGGCGAGGAAGGACTGGTCGCGCTGCGCCTCGCTCAGCCGCACGGCGGCTTCGAGCTGGCCGCCGCTGAAGATGGGCACGCTCAGGGTCGGTCCGAACGCCCAGCTGATGGACGAGCTTTTGGCGAGATCGCCCAGCTTGTAGCCGGAGGTGTCGATGTTGCCGGTGAGGCTGATGGAGGGATAGCGGTTGGCCTCGGCCTGCCCGATCAGCGCCGTGGACTGGGCGAGCTGGCGCTCGGCCATGCGCACGTCGGGCCGGGCATTGAGCACGTCGGCGGGAATGCCGGCGGGGATCGGCAGGCGCGGGGCGGGAATGGGCTTCGTCTTGCGCAGGCGCTCGGCCAATGCGGTGGGCGGCCTGCCGGTGAGCACGCTCAGCCGGTGCACCGACTGGGCGAAGGAGGATTCCAGCGTCGGGATGTTGGCCTCGGTGCTGGCGGCAAGGCCGTTGGCATTGGCCACGTCCATGGCGGTGGCGCCGCCGGCGTCGAGCTTCTTCTTGGTGAGGGCCGCGGTGTCGCGCTGCGAGGCGGCGGTGCGGCGGGCGAGGTCGATCCGCGCCTGATAGCCACGCGCCTCCACATAATTGGTGGCGACATCGCCCACCAGCGTGAGCAAAGTGGCGCGCAGCTCCTCGGCCGAGGCATCGACGCCGTAGCGCGCCGCCTCCACCGCCCGCCGGTTGGCGCCGAACAGGTCCAGCTCCCAGCTCGAATCGAGGCCCGCCTGATAGGTGGTGTAATCGCCCCGGACCGTGACATCGCCGCCGCTCGACACCCGCGAGCCGTCGCGCGCATGGGTGATGGCGCCGGAGCCGTCCAGCGAGGGGAACAGCGCGCCCATGGCCTGGTGATAGCTGGCGCGCGCCTCGCGCACCCGCGCCTTGGCGGTGGCGACGTCGAGATTGCCCTCCACCGCCTCGTCCATCAGGCCGTTGAGGGTGGCATCGTTGAGCCGCTCCCACCAGCGGGCGAGCTGCGGCGGGGCATCGGAGACGCGGGGCGTGGTGGCGCTGCCCCATTGGGCGGGTAGGTTGAAGTCCGGCGTCACATAATCCGGCCCGACCGAGCAGGCGGCGAGCAGCAGCGCCGCGCCCAGCAGCACGGAACCGCGCGCGAATCCGGCCCCGCGGCGCAGCATCGCGCCGCCCCGCGCCTCCGCGCAAGCCGGGCCCGGATGCGCGGCGGATGCCCCTGAGGACCCGCCGGCGAGGCCGCCGCGCCGCATGCGCGGGCGCGCCGCATCACGCGCCATGGCTGAGAATCACGCCGCCGACCAGCCGCCAAACCATGAACATCCCTTGCTGCCCCGATCACGAATCAGCGGTGGGCAGAAGGCCCACCGGGAGAGGTTTCTGGCTAGGGACGAGCGCATCACATGACGTTGCGTCGTGTCCCGGGCTACAATTAAGGTACGCGAAAGTTCCGATATTATGCTAAGCACGGTCTTGTCAATGCGACCAGGGCGACGGGAGTAGAGACATGACCACACCAGCCGAGGCTGCGGCCCCCGATCCGGCCGCCGCTCCGCCGACCCGGCGCGGCCGGCCGAAACGCATGTCGGACGAAGCGCAGCGGGCCCACATCGTGGAGGAGACGCGCCGCCTCTTCATCGCCAACGGCTACGGCGCCACCACCACCGACCACATCGCGGCGTGCGCCCGCATCTCCAAGCAGACGCTGTATCGCCTTTTCCCCGGCAAACCGGCCCTTTTCGCGGCCATCGTCGACGCCCACCGCCAGAGCATGCTGGCGCTGCCGGGCGACTACGACCACCTGCCGCAGGAGGAGGCGCTGGCGCGGATCTTCCGGGTGGATCTGGACGACGAGGCCCACCGCGAGCGGATCGCTTTCATCCGCCTCGTGCGGCTGGAATCCGCCCGCTTCCCCGAGCTGCGCGAGATGTTGAAGCGCCATGGCGCCGAGCGCTCCCGGGCGGACCTTTCCGCCTGGCTGGCGCGCCAATGTGCCGCGGGGCGCATGGTGCTCGACAATACGGAGGCGGCCGCCCGCCTGCTGATGGACATGATCTTCGGCGCCGCGGTGTTCCGGGCGGCGGGCGATCGCGACCCGTCGGGCGCCGAGGAGCGCCAGGCCCACATCCGCCGGGCGATCGCGGTGTTTCTCTACGGCGTGGCGGCGCACCCGCGGCCATCCCGCCCCGGCGCGCCCCACCTCGACGCTTGACCGACGCCGGGCCATCCGGCCCGGCCGCTTTCAGCCCTCGATGCGGCTGAAATCGGCGATGCCGCGGGTGGCGGCGCGGATCTCGTCGAGCAGCTTGAGGCGGTTCTCGCGCAGCTCCGGCTCCTTGGCGTTCACCGTCACGTCGTCGAAGAAGCTGTCCACCGGGCCGCGCAAATCGGCGAGCGCGATCATGGCGCCCTCGAAATCCTCCGCCGCCACGGC